>JAKLPV010000077.1 GCA_022013685.1 Anaerolineae bacterium | reverse complement strand
GAGTTGGCAATCAAGGCGCTGAAACGGGAGCAGAAAAAGAAGCTGGTGAAGAAAAGTGGTTGAGAAAAAATAAAGGGTTGTCCAGGAAACCGGACAGCCCTTTATTTCATTTTTTATTACATGAATGTTTTTTATCTATCCCATAGGTGGGCCATCGTAGTCTTCTTCGTATATATCGCCAATGTATTCCCACGAAAGCCAGAAATCCAATTCTCCGGTGTAGCACTGGACGCCAGGCCCTGGTACAAATGTTTCATCTGGCCATGTGTAATTTATATATTCATAAGCTTCTTCAAAGTTTTCAACGGTGTAGAACCACACACTTCCGCCTGTTGAAACGGTGTAAAAAGTGTAGCCGTAACATATAATTTTTACTGGAACCGCATAGTTGAAACTTTGTCCACCAAAGGAAAAGTAAGCGGTATCTCCGGCGAATTGGCTCAGGCCGTGAGACATGGTGCAGGAAATATGGGAGCCGTCCCTGAAATTGCAATACAGGTCGTAGGTTTTGCCATCAACGGTGATGGTGTTGCCCTTCAAATCGGCATCTTTCCAGTCACCACTGATGGCAAAAACAACCGTATAACCTTTGGATGGCAGATGAAAGAAATCGACCAGGGTGGCGGTTTTACCAGCGGCTTCAACGCTGGAGGTAGGCAAGACCAGTGAAAAGATCATTGCTGCAAGAACGATGAATAGAACAAAACGGTTTTTCATATTTCTCCCTTTCTTAAATGAATACAATCAAAAATAATATTACAAGTTTGTGCCAAACCATGCAATAGATTTGCACAAACTTTGCAACTTTGTAAATAGCCGGGGATAAGAACAAAATACTTGTGCAAAAAAAATATTTTGCGAAGAAATAGTGGGCATTTTATGATATTAGCCGTATGTAGATCTGGAAAAGGGTTGCGCAAGTTTGCCTAAAAAATATTTCAGAATGCGCTTTCTTTGTTTTCGAACAGGCTCTTTCATACTTTGCTTAAAAACCAAAATATTTTGAAAAATTGCAAAATATTTGACTTAAAATAAAAATCGTGCTAAGATATTTGCAACGGAGAAAAAACCATGACCAATATTCCACAGAAATGCCCGAGTTGTTCTGCGCCGCTGGTGGTGACCCAGTTAGGCTGTACCTCGTGTGGCACCGGGGTGGTCGGACGGTTCGAACTCAGCCCCTTCTCGCGCCTGTCGAATGAAAGCCTGAAATTCCTTGAGACTTTCGTCCGCAATCGCGGGAACGTTAAAGAAATGGAACGTGAAATGGGCGAATCGTACTGGGCCATCCGCCGCCAGCTGGACGAGGTCATCGCCGAAATGGGCTTTGATGTCGCCCCGGCCGCTTCCCCTGCCGGCCAACGCCAGGAGATCCTCGAACGATTGAGCAGCGGCGAGATCGCCGTCGAGGAAGCCACACGCCTGCTCATGCAAATGGGCAAACCTTAATTTATCGGATTAAACTTTTTACCCGCAAGGAGACACTTATGGATCTCAAAAAAGAACGCATGATGATTTTGGATATGATCGCCGAGGGCAAAATCAACGCCGAACAGGGCGAGCAGCTCTTCAAGGCGCTGGACGCCAGCCTCGTAACGGAAGCAGAACCCGGTGAGAACGATCTGCTGATCGATCCCGCGGCCCCCATCCCGCCGGTGCCCCCGATCCCGCCCGTCCAGCCTGGCCGGGGCTGGAACAATAAATCGCCCAGCATGAACGAGCTGGTCGCGGCGCTGCGCGAGGCGGGTGTCGAGCACCTGACCCTGAGCGACATCCAGGAAATGCAGGTTCACAACATTACCCCCGAATATATCCGCGAGATGATGGCGCTGGGGATCGAGCCAGACGGCCTTGGTCAGTGGATCGACCTGCGCGTGCGCAACATTACGCCGATTTTTGTGCGCGAACTGCGCGAACTGGGCATTGACGATGTGGATGATATCCTCGAGCTGACCAACCACGATGTTTCGCCCAAATATGTGGCCGAACTGCGCACCGCCGGGATGAAAGACCTGGATGTGGACGAACTGGCCGAGCTGCGCGATAACGACATCTCGCCGAAGTTCATCGCCGAGATGCGCGACCTGGGCCTGAAAGACCTGGATGTGGATGAACTGATCGAACTTTCGAACCACGATGTTTCGCCAAAGCTGGTCGCCGAATTACGCAGCCTGGGCCTGGACAAGCTCGACGCCGACGAGTTGGTCGAGCTAAGCAACCACGGGGTGTCGCCCAAATTCATTGCCGAGATGCGCGACCTGGGCTTGAAAGACCTGGATGTGGATGACCTGGTGGAGCTTTCGAATCACGATGTTTCGCCCAAATTCTTGGCCCAAATGCGCGCCCTGGGCTTCGATGACCTGGATGTGGATGACCTGGTCGAGCTTTCGAACCACGATGTCTCACCGGAATTTCTCGAAGGGCTGCGCAGTTTTGGCCTGACCAGGCTGGATGTTGACGAGGTGGTTGAGTTGAGCAACCATGATGTTACCGTTCGCTACCTGGCTGAGCTGCGCGAAGCCGGGCTGGGCGATCTGGAAGTGGATGAGATCGTCGAACTGCGCAATCACAACGTTCAGCCGCGTTTTCTGCGCGAACTGGCCGAGCTGGGCTTTAGCAAGCTGAGTGTGGACGATCTGGTCGAGATGACCATCCACCATGTTTCGCCGCGTTTCATCCGCAAAATGCGCGAGAAGTTCGGCGAAGGGCTGGAGCTCCAGCAGTTGATCGAGCTGCGCATCCACGGCATCGACCCCGACATGCTCGAAGAGCTGCGCTCGGCTGGGGTGAAGATACAACTCTAAACGAAAAGAGCCTCCTGTAAAAAGGAGGCTCTTTTTGTAATTGAACAACGAAATGAGCTTTTCAATGAATTTTTATACCTTTTCAGAAAATATATCCAAATAGCGGAGAGGCTATCTTTCAAAAAAATGTAGGGTAATTTTATATTCACCAGTGTTTCATTTTTCAGTTTCCTCTGTTTTTTCTGAAGATATTAAAAATTCACTTAGCAACCGTAAAGCCGTTTGTTGCTCTAAGGTGAATGACTTTACTTCATCTTCAGATAGGCTCCTGATAAATTCCTTTGTTTTTACCATATCCACAAATGCAAGAAACTCCTTAGCATTGAATTTCTGGTTTATTTCAACAAGGTAATGTCCTGTTGTTTGGCCCCGCTGCTCAAATATGAAGTTGCTAATAAAATTAAGAAATTTGTTCTTATTTAAAATTATTTGCTCAATAAAAGCTGTAAGAGTTGAAGATTCTGGATCCCACTCTTTCCAGCATAACATAATAAATTTGAAATCTTTTTGTTTTAGAAAGTTATCGTTTTTACTATGATTTTCAACATTACAAACACAAATTGTTTTTAGTTGTTTAAGTTGATCTTCTGAAAATAACCAAGATTCGCGTAGCTTGCCTTCGTTTGGGGTATCGTAAAAAACCTGATAAATACTTGTCAATAAAGGGGGATTATTTTCTAAGTATTGAGAAAACCAAGTGTATCGAAATTCTTCTGGTAGTTTCATTAGCAAATGTCTGATGGATAAATGTACCTGGAAATCTGATCCCAAGTCAAAAATACCTGATTGCATATCCAATGATGTATTGCCAAACATTAATAATGCTTGAATTAGACCCAATACTTGCTCTTGGTTCAAGTCATCAAGATTATCCATGATCTTCTCAATTAATTTACGAAAACGATTCTCTTGACTGTATTCGTGGAAAATTTGAACTAATAGATCAATATCTGTTGCCTGTGCTAATACTTCGTTTGTTTCCCTATGCGCTACCGTGCCTTTTGGTGTCCCTAACAAGAAATATGATTCGAAGTTATCTTCATGGCAAATTCGTCTTTGTTTTCTCCAATTTGCCATCAATTCATTTCCAAAAAATGTATTTCCATATACCGACTTTAATGAAGGAAATAGTTCAAACGAAATCTTTCGAGCAGTTTCCGCATTTAGTTCGCTTTTTTCAAAAATTGCATCAAGGTTTTTCTTGATTTCAGGCAATTGTCGATCATTTCTAAATAATCCTCTTGGACGAATGAATAACCCTTTATTTTCAGCTATTCCTTGATAAATTTCTGGCAAAAACACGCGCAGGCTTTCAAGACCAATAAAATCAATCACATCAACTTCACCATGAACCATTCCAAGATTCATTTCCAAGCTATTGATGTATCGTTTAATATCCCGCGCAGATTGAAAAAAAGAATTATAGCCAGAATGATAAAGTTTTACCTTATTTTTGCGCAAATACAGCGCATTTCTATTCGATAATGCAAACAGAAGGCATTTCTATTCGCAAATTTGAGCCAAAATACGGCGTTTGGGTGCCATTTGATGTATCCTTCAAAAAAAGCTTTTGACTTATCGCTG
>JAKLPV010000076.1 GCA_022013685.1 Anaerolineae bacterium | reverse complement strand
GCCGGAAGCAGCATGCTCTGGCGGCAAGTTTCCTGAGTTGTAAGGTCTGCTACCGCCTTCACTTTCGGTTGGCAAGGTTCAATTTCACCCCATGTAAGGGTTTTTCATAGCACTCCTAAAGGCTTTCACAACCTTTAGGGCTTCGGCAATTCCTTATGGGATTCCCAGCCCGCCACGCTCGTTGAGCACGGTTTTGAGTTCTTTCTCGACCTGGGCGGCGCGGGCTTCGAGCGATTCCAGTTCGAAGATCAGCGGCGCGCCAAGATCTTTGCTGTGAAGCCCGTGGACGTTGATGCGCACATTGTACCCGGCGGCGGTCAGGGCGGCTTTGGCCAGGGCCGCGCCACTGGCGGCATCGCTGATGGCATTCAGGTTGCCGATGGCGGCGACACGGGCGCAAACTTCCATAACGCGCACGGCTTTGCGGGCGGCCTGGAGCGGCACTTCGCTGGCGTGGAAAGTGGCCTGTTCGATGGCCAGTTCGCGGACCTGTTCTTCTTCGGGGGTGAGTTTCGTAAGCCGGAAGGCTTGCAAGACGGCGTCGAAAGCGGCGGCGTCTTCGCTGATGGCTTTGGTCAGGTCGCTGCGCAAAACTTCGGCTTCATCGAGCAGGGTCATCATTTCGGTTTCGATTTCGACATATTTCTTTTTGCCGATCGTCAGGCGCGCCATCATCGAGGCCAATCCGGCCCCGAGCGCCCCGGCGTAGGCGGCGGCAGAGCCACCGCCCGGAGCGGGTGTTCCGGCGGCGACATCATCTAAAAATGTTGGGCGTTGCTGGTTGAAAGGTTGGTTTGCAAGGCGAGATTCAAGGATCTGGCTTTTCTCGAACTGGTCGAGCTGGGTATACCAGACGGCGGCATCCACCAGCGCTTCCTGCGGGACCAGGCCAACCAACTCGGTATGGTGGATGTCCACGCCATAACGGGCGGCTTCGCGGCGCACGAATTCGACCACGCGCGCGATGGGCGTCTTGCGGAAGTTGGTCAGGTTCATCGAAACCTGGGCGCGGCCATTGACGAGGATGCCCATACCCTTGACAAAGCGCAGTCCGCCGGAGGAATGGCGCACGGCGCGGGCGATTTTGTCAGCAACCGAGACATCGTCGGTATTCAGGTAAACGTTAAAAGCCACCAGCGGGTCGCGCGCGCCGATGACGATTGCCCCGGCCTTGGACAGTTTCCTGGGACCATAATCGGGATCGCGCTCGGGCTTGATGCCGATCTCTTCTTTGATGGCTTCATATTGGCCCTTGCGGATGGTTTCGAGGCCGCTTCGTTCTGGTTTGAGTGCAGCGTATTCGTACAGGTAGACCGGAATACCCAATTCATCGCCAACGCGCTGGCCGAGGTGGCGGGCCATGGCGACGCATTCGTCCATGCTGATGCCTGATATGGGCACAAAAGGCACAACGTCGGTCGCTCCCAGGCGCGGATGTTCGCCGCTATGCTGGTCGAGGTCGATCAGTTCGGCAGCTTTTTGGATGGCGCGGAAAGCAGCTTCTTCAACGGCGGCAGGCGACCCGGCATAGGTCACGACGGTGCGGTTGTGGTCTGTGTCCGATGAATGATCGAGCAGGCTGACTTCGGCAACCGAAGTGATGGCGGCCAAAATCTGTTCGACCACTTCGGGGCGGCGGGCTTCAGAGAAATTGGGGATACATTCGACAATTTGGGTCATGGGATTTCCTTGCTTGGAATAAACTTCAAACAGCTCCATTATAAGGGTGGACAGGGCGCGGTGACAGGGAAATTTGATTGTTTATTTTGCGCCAAAAATCACCAAACTGTTGCCAGGACGAAACAACTGGGATATATAATACCCGTGGTCACAAATTGCATGTTCCCGTCTTAGAAAAAACGAAATTTGAACCCGGAACGGAGGAAAATCATGCCAATTGAAACGTATTGGTCCGGGCTTGCACTTGTTGTTATCCTGTCCATTTCTACTTGGCTAATTCTTTTGGCGCGAAGCCGAAGGCAATCTGTGCAACCCCAAAAAATTCCGGCCCGCCCTGTACGCGCTTTAACTTATATATTCAGACTGGTTGGTTTTACTTTTTTTATCGTTCTACTGCTGGCCGGCGGACTGTTGTTGTTTACGAGCTACCAAACGATGCTTTCCGACTTGGCTCCCAGCCCCAGCCAGGTTAACATTCCACCTGAGCTGCCATTCCAGGTGGAAGAGGTTACCTTCACGGGAGGCGATAATCTTGAGTTGGCAGGTTGGTATGTCCCGCCAGCCAATGGAGCAACGATCATCCTGCTGCATGGCTATGGCGGCAACCGGCTTGGCATGCTCTGGCATGCACAAGCACTGGTCGAGGCAGGTTATGGCGTCCTGTTATACGATGAACGCGCTTCCGGGGAAAGTGAAGGCTGGCGCCGCTCTTATGGATGGGAAGATGCTTCAGATGTAGGTGGCGCGCTCGATTTTCTAAACAGCCGCACTCCAGATGAAAAAAACAGGGTTGGGATTGCCGGCTGTTCGATTGGCGGACAAATCGCTTTACAGGGAGCCGCAAATTATCCACAGATTGCTGCCGTCTGGGCCGATGGCCCAAGTGCCATCCGGGCCAAAGATATTCCGATTTATAGCTGGCAGTCTTTGATCGGTTATATCTCTACAAATATTCTGGATCAAATGTATATTTGGATAGGTGGGATCAAGCCCCCGGCGGCCATGGTCGATATCATCGGAGCAATTGAACCTCGCCCCATAATGCTGGTTGCTGGCGGAAGCCCACATCCAAGCTTTGGGGCAGAGTATCTTCACATTGAGCCTTACTTACACTATGCCGGCCAACACGCCAATCTGTGGGTTATCGAGGATGCTATTCATTGTGATGGGCCAGTTCAGCGACCGGATGAATATGCCCAACGGATGGTTGAGTTTTTCAATGAAAGCCTCGGCCTTGCTCGTTAAACCTGCACTCTTCTGGAAAGGTCAACCCTAATGGAAAAAATATTGGATGTTGTGGTGGTCGGCAATGTGGGCATCGATACCAACATATATCTTTATGGCAACGAGATCGACTTTTCAGTGGAGGCCAACTTCACCCATAACATCGATTATCTCGGCCAGGCGGGCGGCTATGCCAGCCGAGGCTACCAGCGCCAGGGCAAGCGCACAGCCTTCATCGGGCATGTTGGCGATGATTTTTCGGGCCGTTTCATCCGTGAAGTATTTGCCCGGGATGGCATCGACACTCGCGCCCTCTTCACCGACCCGACCGGCACGGCCCGCAGCGTCAACTTTATGTACCCGGATGGCCGCCGCAAGAACTTTTACGATGGCAAGGCCCACATGACCCTGATGCCCGATCTGCAAACCTGCCGCGAGCTGCTTTCCTGCGCGCGACTGGCTCATTTCAACATCCCAAATTGGGCGCGGCATTTGCTGCCGCTGGCGCGCGAAGCCGGGACGGTGGTCGCCTGTGATTTGCAGGATGTGGTGCGGGTGGACGATCCCTACCGGGGGGATTTTATCGCCGCTGCCGATTTTCTCTTCTTTTCGGCGGCCAACTACCCCGACCCGACGCCTTTGATCTACGAATTCTGGAGGCGGAATCCGGGCTGCGTGATTGTCAGCGGGATGGGGGCGCGCGGCTGCGCCCTGGGCGTGGCGGGCCGGGTGGAATTTTTTGATCCCGTCTCGCTGCCGGAACCCGTCATCGACAGCAACGGCGCGGGCGATGGGCTGGCGGTCGGGTTCCTGAGCAGCCATGTGCTCGAAGGCCGCGACCTGCGCGAATCGATTCTGCGCGGACAAATCACGGCCCGCTACACCTGCACCCAGAGAGCCAGCAGCGACGCGCTGATTACCTCGGCCCAGGTGGAAGCGTTTACTCAAGGGGCAAAGCCATGACTGAAAAAATCGTTTCCCTGGCTGAACTGCGCCGCAACACCGGCGAGCGCGGCTCGCGCAAATGGATCGCCCACGAAGGCCTGGTCTACGATGTCAGCGACTGTCCGCGCTGGCAGAAAGAGATGCACGAGCGCCTGCATTTCCCCGGCCAGGATCTGAGCGGTGAACTGTCCGATGCGCCGCACCAGGCAGATGTGTTCACCCGTCCGTGTGTGAAAATAGTGGGCAAACTGGCAGATTAACGCGAAACCGGTCGTTGGTCGAGTAGAATGCCGCATTTTTGCATTCGTATCGAGACCAATGACCGGTTTTTGAGCAGGCAAATTGGCAGATTAATCTGCCGAAGCGGGCACGGGCGGCTCGAGCACCAGGGCCGGGGGTTGGGCCGGGATGCCGGTGGCGAAGCCAAAGCGCGCGAAAATATCCTCGAAATCAGTCAGGATTTGCTCGCGCGAAAATCCCATTTTTTCGTAAGAGTAAGTGTGGTCGCTTTTGTAGGTGCGGGTTTCCGCAACCGCCTGGGCGACGATTCTTTCGAGGTTGTCCTGGGCCGGGTAACCAAACTGGTGATACATGCCGCGAATGATGCGTTCCGGGTCGCCAATCAGATCGTCGTAGCTGAGGATGAGATGGTTGGGCGAGGGATGGGTGTCAAGATATTTGAGCGGATGAGTGTACCAGTAACGCGCCAATTGCAGGATTTCGGAGCGATAGGGATATTTTTCGAGTGGGCTGCCGAACACGCCCCAAGCGTATCCCAGCCAGGAGACGGTCGAGGGCAGCATATCGAGCGGGTTGCGCGCCAGATACAAAATACGCGCATCGGGGAAGAATTCAGCCAGGGTTTCGATTTTAGCGCTGAAAGCCGGGTTTTTGGAGACGAAGTGGCGTTGACCGCCGTCTACATACAGATGACGCTGGATGCACGAGCGGTAAAAGCCCATGATGCGTCGTTTTTCTTCGATGGGCAGGGCCTCGTCGAAGAAGGTGTAGGGCGGCATCTCGTCCAGGAAGGGGAACATGAAGCCGACAAACGATGTGCTCCAAATATGAAGCAGGATGTTCTCGTCTTCTTCCGGTTCGAACAGGCTGATACGATGGATTTTGACCTGTCCCAGCCCGCGCCGGTCGACATTGTGCAGGAGGCGTTTGAGCGGCGCGCCGAAGAAGCGGTCGATTTTGCCGACCAGGCGTGAGATTTTGCGTTGGGTGATGGTGGGGGTGATGAAGATTTCCCAGGTGCGCAGGCTGGTGAAGGAATGCGAATCTCGCGAGAGCAGGCGGTGCAGGAAAGTTGAACCGGAGCGGTAGTTACCGATAATAAAGAGCGGCTTTTCGAGCGGTTGGGCTTTGTGTGCGGGGAAGAACAGGTCATCGAGCAGAAAGCAGGCCCAGGTGAAGAGCGTCCACGCCGGCCAAACGGTGTAAAACAGGAGCACAAAGAAAAGCCGCTTTGGCGTGAGCTGCCCGTGCGTGCCTTTCGTCCGAAAAAAAGAACGAACTGCCATGCGCCAGAAAAGGCGTAAATTGTATGTCATGATTAAACCTTTTTCAAAAATCGTCGGGTTTAGCCCGGCACAGAAAAGAAGGCCTCAAAAAGGCCCTCTTTGGCTATTGTATCAGAGATTGTATTAAGGAACGGTAAACAAAATCAGTGAAAAAGATGACAATCATCAGTTGTGGAACTGGCTATAATCGAAGGATTGGTTCCTTTTCACCTTTTCTTTGAGGAGAAACGCATGTCCAAACTCGATTGGGTAACGCAAGAAATCGAAAGCCTGAAAACAGCCGGACTGTATAACCACATCCGCACGATCGAATCGCCCCAGGGCGCGTGGTTGACGGTGGATGGCAGGCGGGTGCTCAATTTCTGTTCCAATAACTATCTTGGGCTGGCCAACCATCCTGACATTGTGGCCGCTGCGCGCAAATCGGTTGACAGTATGGGCGTTGGCCCTGCGGCGGTGCGCTCCATCGCCGGGACGATGAGCCTGCACCTCGAACTGGAAAAACGCCTGGCTGAGTTCAAACGCGTCGAGGCGGCAATCACCTTCCAGAGTGGTTTTACCGCCAACCTGGCGACCATTCCGGCCTTGGTCGGCAAGGAAGACGTCATTTTCTCGGACCGCCTGAACCACGCCAGTATCATCGACGGCTGCCGGCTTTCGGGCGCGAAAATTGTTGCTTATGAACACAACGATGTCAAATCGCTCGAAGAGCAGATCAAGGCCAACCTGGCCAACTTCCGCCGGGCGCTGATTGTGACCGACGGCGTCTTCAGCATGGACGGCGACATCGCTCCGCTGGCTGACATTTATGAGGTCGCAAAGAAGTATGACATCCTGCTGATGGTCGATGACGCCCACGGCGAGGGCGTGCTCGGCGCCGGCGGGCGCGGCATTGTCGACCATTTTGGCCTGCACGGCAAGGTGGATGTGGAAGTGGGTACGCTTTCGAAGGCTTTTGGTGTCGTCGGCGGACTGGTGGCCGGGAAAGCGGTCATCATCGAGTGGCTGCGCCAGCGCGGACGGCCCTTCCTGTTCTCTTCAGCCGTCACCGTTCCCGATGCGGCAGCCTGCCTGGCGGCTATTGACCTGCTCGAAGACTCGACCCAACTGGTTGATAAATTGTGGGCCAACGCCAAATACTTCAAGTCTGAGATGAAAACCCTCGGTTTCGATACCGGCCTTAGCGAAACGCCCATCACTCCGGTCATGCTCGGCGAAGCGCCGCTGGCCCAGCAATTCAGCCGCGAGTTGTTCGAGGCGGGCGTTTTTGCCATGGCAATCGGGTTCCCAACCGTCCCGCAGGGCAAGGCGCGCATCCGTGTGATGATCTCTGCCGCGCACCAGATCGAAGACCTGGATAAGGGTTTGCAGGCGTTTAAAGACGTCGGTAGGAAATTAGGCCTAATTTAAGGCACGCGCAACTAAAAGAACACACACTTAGCGTATAATACTTAACAAAATTGTAATTTATCCACAAATTACACAATTAGTGTGGTTTATCTGTGTAATTTGTGGATAATACTCCGGGTATGTGGGATCAAGATCAATAAGATACATTTTTAAAGAGGCGGTTATGTGGAGACTCAATGTCAGTGAACCCAGCACTGACTCTCGTATTGTGGAACTGAGGGACGGCATCGTTCGCATCGGTCGCCATGCAGACAACGGGATCATACTGCAAGACGTTTCGGCTTCGCGTTTTCACGCCGAAGTCGTTTTGGATTCCAAACAAAACCATGTTCTCCTGACCGACTTGAACAGCACCAATGGAACCTACGTCAACCGCCAGCGCGTCAACGGTTCGGTTAACTTAAATTCAAACGACATCATCCGAATCGGGCAGGCCGTCATTCACCTGATTGACGAATCCGAAATCAAACTATCCGGACAGCCCCAAACATCCACCCACCGTTTCACCCGTGAACTACTGCTCGAATCACTCGACGAACACGCCGTCCTGCTTTATGAAATTTCCAAACGGCTGAACACCATTGTGAATATAGAAGAAGCCATTCAAGAAGTCAGCGGCATGATGAAGCGCACCATGTCGATTGAGAACTGTCAGATTGTCCATCACCGCGATTTTCACAGGATCAGCCAAATCCTGCCAGTGCCTTCAGCCCTCAACGCCATCCGAACCCGCTCGGCAGAAGTCACCCCCACTGCCATGTTTGTCCCGGTCATCAGCGGCGAAGATGAAATGCTCGGCCTGATGTACTTCGCCAAATCACGCCCTGGAACGCGTCCCTTCAGCCGGCGCGACCTGCAACTGGCCATCGCCATCAGCCACCAGGTTGCCCTCACCATCCAGCGCATGGAACTGATGGAAAAACTGCGCCAACAAGAAAACATCCAAAAACTTCTGACCCGCTTTGTCCCGCCAGAAGAAGCTGCCGAATTAATTGCGGACTATGAACGCACCGGCCAGCTTCCCGGCCTGCGCCAGGCCAAGGTCAGCATCCTGTTTAGCGATATTGCCGGTTCCACCTCCCTCGCCGAACACATTGGCGCACAACGCTTTGCAGAAATCCTCAACCGCTACTATCAGGACACAACCAGCATTATCTTCAAACATCATGGAACCGTGCGCTACCTGGGTGACGGCATCATGGCCATCTTCGAAGACCGCAAACAAAACACCGTCCTGGCCGAAGAACGCGCCGTTCAGGCCGGCATAGAAATCCTTCGAAAAATCGGCAACATCCACTTTGACGATGCGAACGATGTAATCATCGGCGTCGCCATCCACACCGGCCCGGCCATGGTCGGCTATATCGGCAGCAACGAACGAATGGAATTCAATGCCCTCGGTGATACGGTGAATGTCTCTTTCCGCATGCAGGAACTGGCCCGCCCCAACCGGCTGGTGATTGGGCCGGCCACCATGGCCGCCATTGTCGATAAATATCAAACCCGCCGTATTGGGGCTGTTTCGCTTAAGGGGCGTGAAAAACCGATCCAGGTCTACGAAGTTATAAATCTGAGCGATTAGGTCTGCCAGAAATATTTTTTATGGATCGAAAACGTATCCTGCCCCTGGCCTGGCTGCCATTCCTGATGCTTTTCCTCACAGCCTGTCTTCGTTCTGCCAGTTCACCAGCCCCCACATCTGTTTCCGCCTTCGAGAATCCTGTTCCAACCCCGATTCCCTTTCCCCTCGCCCTGGCCTCAACCTGGATTTACGAATACCGCGCCTACGACGAAAACAAACAAGCGCTTTGGATCGTTACCGAAACCATCGTGGCGGTCGAAGAACGTAACGGCCTGCTTGTTGCCAAAGTCGAACGCCTGACCCGCCTGCAAGAGGGCCAGCCCGGCGATGGCCTGGCTAACGCGCCTGAAGACGGTATTTCCTGGTACATCCTGCGCGGCGCAGATTTGTTCCGCCAATATGGCGCACTCGACTCGGGCGATCTTCTAAAAAACGCCAGCCTCGAGATGGTCTTCCCGCCCGAAAGCGTCCCCTGCTGGCCGCTGGACGAGATCCTCGGTCCGCTTGAACGCGGCGCAGCAGGCTGTCGTTCTGTGAGCAACTCCCTGTCCGCTTACGAAACCCCCGCTGGCGTATTTGAAAACTGCATCGAACTGGTCACCCCATATCCGGGCGGCGACATCCAGACGGTTTTCTGCCCCGATATAGGTTTTGTCGCCCAAGAATATGACCACAACAGCTCAAAATCTGGCTATACGTTTACGCTGGTGGGCTATTCCCTGCCGTTACCGTGAGTGGGTTCTCTGATATTTGACGTAAAGAAGGCCGCATTTTGGGGTATGAGCGCGCTCATACCCCAAAATGCGGGGGCCTATCACGGGAATTCCTAAAGAACCCGCGAGTGTATGACAAAAAACACCAAATTAGAGAAATTTGTCATTTGACACACTTCCCCATCACAAGTATAAGCAATAGTGAATTCTTATCCAATCAATCAATAGGAGTGTGTACTATGGCAATGAAAATTCAAGATGATTGCATCGCCTGCGGCGCTTGTCTGCCGGAATGCCCCACCGAAGCCATCAGCGATGGTGATATCTATGTTATCGACGCCGCTACTTGTGTGGAATGCATCGGTCACTTCGATGCCCCGCAATGTGTTGCAGTCTGTCCGGTCGATTGCATCGTAAAAGCATAAGCAAGCATGGATTGTGTAGGGCGGACAACCGCCCTACACTTTTCTTCCCACTCTTGTTATAATCATCACAAGTTAGATCTCAACCTTCGGGGCAGGGTGACACCTGCACAAAAACAAAGTGCAAGTGAATTCCCGATCGGTGGTACAGCCCACGAGCCTCTTTGGGCCAAGCGTCTCTCCCCTTTGGGAGGGCGGGCAAGAAAGGCATGACCCGGTGTAATTCCGGGGCCGACGGTATAGTCCGGATAAAAGAAGGTTGCAGGCCCGCCAGGGTCTGTTTTGCTACGCGCCCCGAAAACGTATTTTGTTTTCGGGATTTTCGTTAGTGGACAGATTCCGCCTGCCTGTTTTCCTGCCCCGAAAGAGCGCCTCGCTCCTTCGGGTTTTTTATTAATCGCCCCGGATATTTTGCCTGGATCCGGCACCAAGCGGAGCAACAACCTGTTCAACGGCATCGATTATGGAACTCAACCTGATACGCAAAATGCAAAACAGCCCAAATCCACCCAAACCCCTGAACCGGCATAGTTATTGGTGGGTCATGCCGCTGGTCAGCCTGCTCGCCTTGCTGGCCTGGGATCTCTTTACCCGTTATGGCAGCCTGCCAGCCTTCATCCTGCCTTCGCCGCGCCTGGTCTTTGAACGCTTCCTGCGCGCGCTCACGGATGGCAGCCTGGCGCGCCACACTACAGTCACCCTGCTCGAAGTGGTGCTGGGCTTGCTCTCCGGCACGACCCTGGCAGTGGCTTTCGGCTACCTGATCGCCAAATCGCGCCTTTTTGAGCGTATCCTTTCACCTTTCCTGGTCGCCAGCCAGGCCGTGCCGATCGTGGCAATTGCGCCTCTGCTGGTTATCTGGTTTGGGGCTGGCATGTTCTCGAAAGTGTTGATTTGCGCCCTGATTGTTTTCTTCCCGGTGCTGGTCAACACCATTGTCGGCATCCGCGCCGTACCACGTTCGCTGAATGAATTGATGCGCTCCCTGCACGCTTCCCGCTGGCAAATGCTGCGGCTGCTCGAAATCCCTTCCGCGCTGCCGGTATTCCTAGGCGGATTGCGCATCGGCGCAACGCTCTCGGTCATCGGCGCGGTGGTCGGCGAATTCGTCGGCGCAGATCGGGGACTGGGCTTCCTGATCAACGTCGGACGCGGACAGTACGACACCGCGCTGGTCTTCGTTGCCATTTTTACACTGATCGCCCTGGCGCTCAGTTTGTATGGATTGGTACTCTTGCTCGAAAAGCGCCTGCTTGCCTGGCAAGAAACACACTCGTAAAAAAACCTTAAGGAGTAGTTCATGTTCAAACGTTTCAGTTTTCTTTTTGTGCTCTTTGCTCTCCTGCTGGCAGCTTGCGCCCCGCAGCCCGCTCCCGCCGCAGAACCCACACTCGCGCCGACCGAAAAGCCGTTGATGAAAATCCGTTTGCCGATGGGCTACATTCCCAACGTGCAATACGCGCCCTTTTATGTTGCTGCTTCAAAAGGATATTTTGCCGAAGCCGGTTTTGAAGTTGAGTTCGATTACTCTTTCGAGACCGATGGCATAGCCCTGGTTGGCGCAAACCAACTGCCGTTTTCGCTGGCTTCGGGTGAGCAAATCCTGCTGGCGCGTTCGCAGGGCTTGCCGGTGGTCTATGTTGTGGGCTGGTACCAGCAGTATCCTATTTCAGTCATGGCAAAATCGACCAGCAACATTAAAAATCCCGAGGACTTTCGCAACCGCAAGATCGGCCTGCCCGGTCTGTTTGGCGCCAATTACATTGGCCTGCTGGCGATGTTGTATGCGGTTGGCGTTAATGAAAATGAAGTCAGCCTCGAATCGATCGGTTTTAACCAGGTTGAAGCCCTGGCAACCGACCAGGTCGATATTGTTGTCGGGTATGCCGCCAACGAGCCGGTTGTCTTGCGCGCCAAAGGCTACGATCTGACCGAATGGCGCACCGCCGAATTTGTCCAACTGGCCTCGAATGGCCTGGTAACCAATGAAAAGACGATCGCTGAAAACCCCGAGATGGTGCGGGCATTTGTCGAAGCAATGCTCAAAGGCGTCCGCGATACGATACTGGATCCAGATGCGGCTTATGAGATTTCATTCAACTATGTTGAAAACCTGAAAGAAGCTGATGCGCGGGTGCAAAAGCAGGTGCTTGGCACTTCCATCGAGATGTGGCGCGCCGAACGACTCGGGTACACAGACCCGCAGGCTTGGCAAAATATGCAGGATGTCTTGATCCAGATGGGAATGTACTCCGACCCGCTCGACCTCGACCTGGCTTTTACCAACCAGTTCATCCCCTAAACCATGCCTGTTTCGATCCTGACCACCGATAAACTGGGC
The DNA here is from genome assembly GCA_022013685.1 of Anaerolineae bacterium. Classification (GTDB taxonomy): domain Bacteria; phylum Chloroflexota; class Anaerolineae; order Anaerolineales; family Villigracilaceae; genus UBA8950. The sequence goes on along the minus strand of JAKLPV010000076.1, from coordinate 9,278 downwards.
GTCACCTTTCCGGATGGCAATGGCGGCCTGCACGCCCTGGGCGAAGTCTCGTTTTCGATTGCGCCGCGCGAGTTTGTCTGCGTGCTTGGGCCTTCGGGCAGTGGCAAATCGACCTTGCTGCGCGCCCTGGCGGGGCTGGTCAAACCTACCCACGGCAGGTTCAGTTTTGACAGCCTCGATTCGCCGCCTCGCATCGGGTTTGTCTTTCAGCAGGCCACCCTGATGCCCTGGCGGACAGTACTCGAAAACATCCTGCTGCCCCTGGAACTGGAAAACGTCCCGGCAGAACAGGCACGCGAACAAGCCCAGGAAATGGTCGAGCTGGTTGGCTTGCAGGGCTTTGAAAACGCCCTGCCGCGCGATCTTTCAGGGGGAATGGCCCAGCGCGTGGCCCTGTCCCGCGCCTTGATCCATCATCCCGATATTCTCCTGCTGGATGAACCCTTCGGGTCGCTCGACGCCCTGACGCGTGAGCGCATGTGGATGGAGCTTTCGCGCCTGTGGCAGGCCCGCCAAACCACCGTGCTGATGGTGACCCATTCGATCAGCGAAGCGCTTTTCCTGGCCGACCGGGTCCTGGTGCTATCGGCCCGGCCCGGCAAAATCAAACTCGACCTGGCGGTGGATTTGCCCCGCCCGCGCGAGGATGAAATGCGCTATACCGAGCATTTCGGGCGGCTGGCGCGCCGGTTAAAAGAAGCAATCGAATGAAACAATAGACATCCCGCAGGGAAACTCCCCGCGGGATGTCTATTTGACGGAATGCTAAACTTACTTGGTCACAAACCAGGCAGCGACATAGCCTTCATCGCCAAGCGGTTCTTTTACTTTGAGCCACATATTGTATTTGCCGAGCCGCGCTTCGGCGATGTGAGGCGCGTCCAGCACATTCAAGGGCGTATCAACCGCCAGTTTCTTGATCGTGGGCGCTTTTTCACTGGCTCCCTGGCGCAGGCGCAAACCGCCATACGAGCCTGCCAGGCTGGAAACATGCACGACCAGGGCTTGCGGTTCGATATCCGTAAAATCTGAAATATCAAAGGACACGGCTGAATCAGCCGCTTCCGATTGGGTTTTATCCAACTCGACAAACCAGGCGGCCACATAGCCCTCGCGATCCTTGCGGTCGCGCACCCACAACCAGGAGCCGGTTTTGCCGATCTTTGGCCTGGCGACATCAGGGTCATCGAGAACGCGCAGGCTGCTCCCGGCGGGCAGGACGGTAACGAGTCCGGCGGCCTGGCTGGCCTGCCGGCGCATCCGCAGGCCGCTGCTGCCCACGGACCGCAAAACCATAACGAACATTTTCTCTTTTTCTGGTTCAGGAGTCGGCGGCGTGGGCGGAGTTGGTTCCGGTTCGGGAGTCGGCTCAGGCCCAGGCTGCGGCGGCGCGGGTTGGTCGGCGCGCAACTGGTTGAAGGCATCGTAAGATGTTTTGATCAGGTTGCCATACATGACAGCCTGTCCGCTGCCGTTGTAATAGGATGCAAATGTCTTAAAATCGCGCACTTGCAGGGCTTTGACGGCGTTGGGTGAAACGTATTGAATGAAATCAAAGAAGCCGACAATCTGGTCGCGTTCGCCGGCGCTGAAAGCATTGAACATATCCTGCACGCTCGCAAAGCCGATCAGCGAGAAGTTGAATCCCATGATTTGCGGCGCACCCATGCTGATCGACATCTTGGCGGCGCTATCGTTCAAGCCGGCGGCAAAGTTGAATACTTCCCACTCGCGCGATTGACTGCCGTGAAAATCGGCCAGGTTGGCGGGCTGCCAGGGCTGGCCGGGCGTGGGCCGCCATTTATGACCGGTCCAGGATTGGCTGCTGTTATAAGTGAAATGCTGGGCAAATTTGGCCTGGTTGCTCTTGCCCCATTGGCTGTAAAAGACATGATTCTCGAAGCGGATGATCATCTTGCCATCCGGGCCGAAGGCTTGCCCGCCTGATTCCACACCCAGGGTGGCGACGGCAACCGCCGGTTCAATGTTGAGCACGTTCGAGAGCGCTTCGAGCAGGCCGCCATAACGGTTCCAGATGTTGGCAGCCAGGCGGTGGGTGGGAGAGTTTGTGGCCGGCTTGGTGACCAGTTTGCTGGCTTCTGGCGCGGGCAGCGGAACATTCTCCAGCCCGTCGCCAACGGATTTTTTGACCCGATTAACCGGCGAAACGGGAACCGGGCCGGGGGGAGTTGGTTCATCCACGGGGGCCGGTTCGGGCGTGGGAGAAATGGCCGCAGCCGCTTCCACATACCAGGCAGCCACGTAGCCTTCCCGTCCATCAAGATCGCGCACACGTATCCACTGGTTGAAAACACCAAGCTTGGGGCGGGCAGTATTTTCAAGGTCAAGCACGCGCAGGCGGGCGCCGGATTCCGCGTAGCCCAACGTATCGGAAGCTGTTGTTGCCTGCGAGCGCAGGCGCAAGCCGGGGCTGGCCAGCCCGCCCACAACCTGGATGTAAAACGCGCTCGGGTCGAGCGGTTCGGGCGCGGGCGGGATGAAATCCGCCGCTTGGACCTCGTACCATACCACGGCTGTGATCGAACGCTTGAGGGGCTTGCCGTGTGAAAATCGCTGGACGAGCGATACACTTTTGCTGTCATCGTTGGGGTACGGGTAAGGATCAAGGATAAGAAAGTCTTTGCCCAGTTTTTTGTAGGCAACGACCCAGTGGGTTTGCAACCCTGATTGAGGCGAGTAGTCTACTTCGAGCAGGACCGGCTGGCCGGCTTCGAGCGAAGCGCCGATGGCCTCGATTGGGGCGTCGCTGTCGCGGCAGATGACCAGGTTTTTGAAACGCGCCCTGGGATAAATATTGCTGACTGCCGCCCAAACGATGGCCGCGCTCATAAACCCGCCTGATTTTTTGAGTTTTTCGTTCAGGCTCTCGGGGGTTTCCGGGTAGCCATGCCCGCTCAGGAGCATGGCCACGCTGCTGACAGCGCAGCCGAAATAACCGAGGGTCACGTCGCTGTTGCCGAGTTTTTTATCTTTCCATTTTGGGTCGCGCTGGGAATAATGTACGAGTTCAAAAGACATGGGTCACCTCTCTTCCTGGTTGGCCAACAGTTAAATTATACGATAGAGTTTATCGAAAATAACGCCGGTTTTTGGGTTCTCTGATATTTGCCGTAAAGAGCCGTTTTTCGCAAGAAATCATTTGGGTGCGTTCCATTTGAGTTGAAAGCCAGGAAATTGTCGCTTCGCCCATATTGTCATTTCGACCGAAGGGAGAAATCTTCCCCGCTGGCAAAAGATTTCCCCTGGCACCGCCCGCCACACTTGCACCGCACTCCCGAAGGACACCGGGACGGTGTGCGTTCGGTGCAGTGCAGGTGGGGCAGGTGTCAGTCGCTAACGCTCCTTCGAAATGACAAACGTTGGGAGCTATAACTGAAATGAAACACACCCAAATCATTTGGGTGTGTTTCATTTGAGTTGAGAAATTGTCAAGCCGCGAGCGGCAGCCTTTCATAAGTTTGCTGGTCACAAATTGCGACAAGTTCTAGATCGGTTTTAGGCAAGCCGAGATCCTGAAATGCAACGGTGATTGGCTCAGACCAGGGTTTTCCATAAATCCGAATATGGCGTTGCGCTTTACGATAAGTATGATAAGCGTCCCAATCACCATTTTCGGCGATAGCGCGCAGGCGTAACAAGCTTTCTGCACCCGTTTGCGTCCAGCGCATGCCAGAAAGTTCGCAACGGTCTTTCACAAAATGACGGCAGGCACCTTCGATAACTCCGGAAGCAATCGGCCAACCTTTGGCCAGGTAGATTGGATAGTCCATGTAAGGCAAGTTGCGTTCGAAGTAGTTGGCTGTAATATTGAGTTGACTTCGTTGTGCGGCGGATGTCTCGTCAAGTTGGGCCTGGCGGAGAAAATCAGCGATGAGTTGGTCTGTTTTTCCTGAAAGCATGAGCAAGGTTTTTTCGGCCATCCATTCAATTCGTAGCGGGTTGGTTTCGCCGAGCAAGACATTGGCAACCTTCCACAAGTATTCGCTGGCATGAATAAAGTCCAACAGAATGGTGAAGCCAGACAGATAGATGGCAATGCGGAGTTGTAGCGCTTCACAGCCATCACACAGGGCAACTCGTTCTTGAATATGAGTGCCTTCATGCAGGTTTATCAGCCTGGACAGCCGAGACAAGGCAGTATCTTTTCCGTCCAGGGTAGCCCAAACATGTTTGTTTTGAGGTTTTGGCCGAGAATGACCATCCGGGAGCTGAGTTTCTTTCGCAAACTCAGCTTTTGACAGGTCAAAATAGCTGGCAACCACCTCTTCCGGCGTTCGCACGGCAGGTGCAATTGTGTAGGCGCTGGTGACGATGGCTTCTTTCTTGTTACCGCGTTTCTGGCCTTTGCCCAAACGCACCGGTTCTGATTTAGTTTTGGTTTCGTCTTCTTCGAGGATCATTGGCACGCCTTTTCCATCAGCTTGGGCGACCAGGATGGTGGCTTCCAAAACTGGTTGGGGCGGCGATTTTTGATCATAGTAAGCCTCAACATCGATCGAATCTTCGGCCACATTTTGTTGAAGATCACGCGTAGAGAGTGATAGCCCAAGCAAACGTTTGAAAATGTCTGCGGTTTTCTCATACACACTGTCAACATCCACATAGCCTGACAATTCTCGCAATAGATCTGAATAGCCATCCGCGCCCAAGCTCAAGGCTTCATCCAAGGGAATACACTTACCAACATTTTTATTGTAAAAGTACGGACGTTCAAAGGTGATTTTTCCAAAGATCGAATAGTAGTGCCGAACAGTATCCCGGTGATACCGCAGAATTTTATGATCGTCGCTGCACATTGTTTCGCGAGAACAGGCCTTGGATCTCAGCACAAAAAATAGCTGCAAGAGGCTGGCTCCTAAAATTACCAAAAGCTTAAATAGGCCTCGCTCAATATGATCAGCAGTCGCTACTTGTGCTTTCTCTCCGGTAACAAAATCAATCAAATGCTCGAATTGCGCGTGAACGTCTTGTATAATTTCTTGTGAGTTGGAAGCCATGGTTTCTTTCCTGAAAGTGGTTTGCGGAAACTCACTTTACCAGATTGAGACCTGGCTTTCAACTCAAACGAAATGCACCCAAATCATTTTCGTCGTTTGGCGCTATTCCCATTACAATATGAAACATGGGCATACTTTACCTTGTGGCTACGCCGATAGGCAACCTGGAAGATATGTCGCCGCGCGCAGTGCGGATTTTGCGCGAGGCGCTGCTGATTGCTGCCGAGGACACCCGCCACAGCGGGCGCTTGTTGGCTCATTTCAACATCCACACCCCGCAGACAAGTTATTTTGAACATAACAAACTAGGCAAGCTGGATAAAATCCTGGCTTCATTGGCGCAAGGGGATGTGGCCCTGATCTCGGATGCGGGCACGCCGGCGATCAACGATCCTGGCTATGAGCTGGTGCAGGCGGCCATCGCGGCGGGACACACCGTCAGCCCTGTGCCAGGCCCCTCGGCGCCGCTGGCTGCCCTGACCGTTTCTGGCCTGCCGACCGATTCTTTCCTGTATCTTGGCTACCTGCCGCGCAAATCTTCGGAGCGTAAAACTTTCCTGGCAGATGTGGCCGGATTGCCTTATACGCTTGTCCTGCTCGAAACGCCTCACCGATTGCTGGATGCGCTGGCAGATGCCGAATTGACGCTGGGAAACCGTCAGATGGCGGCGGCGCGCGAGTTGACCAAACTGCACGAGGAAATCTGGCGCGGAACCATCAGCGCCGCAAAAGCGCATTTCGAGCGCAACCCGCCCAGGGGCGAGTTTACGCTGGTGGTCGCGGGCAAAGCTCTCAACGTGGAGTCGGCCCGCTGGACGGAAGACAGGCTGCGGGGGGAGATCGCTTCCGGCCTGGGCGGGGACGAAAAGCCCTCGGCCCTCGCCCGTCGCCTGGCGCTTGAATCCGGCTGGGAACGGCGTCTCATTTACCAGATCGTTCAAGAGATGGCGGATTCTTGATTTGGGCATTTAAGTTTACAATTTCGATAACGAAGTTGTTATTTTTTCCCCGCTACCAAAAAGAAGTATAATCACATTGGTCTTTGTCTCTTTTTTTGATAAGGGGATTCTGTGAGCATTCGTTTTAAAGTTATTCTTCCTTACCTACTCCTGACGCTGATCGTGGCAGTTACAGGAGTATATGTCGTTACCAGCCTGGTTTCCAATTCCTTACAAGAACGCCTGACCAACCAACTGCTCGAAGCGGGCAGGATGGTTTCGGATGATTTTGCGCGCCAGGAGATTTCTCATATCGAAACGGCGCGCATTGTAGCCTATACCACCGGCCTGGCGGAAGCGCTCGAAGCCGGGGATCGCGCCGGTTTGGCCGGACTGGCCCAGCCCCTGGCCTCTGGACTGGATATTGAGTCGTTATCCGTGATAGACCGGCAGGGTGTTGAGAGTTTTTACCTGGTAAAACTGGCCGACGGCAATTATTTCGTGCCGGGTGTGCCCAGCGGGCTTGAAGCCATGCCGATTGTGCAGTCTTTATTGCTGGCCGACAATGCCCAGGCTGCGCCGCGCCGCGCCCTGGTGTATAACGCGGTGATCAAAAAGTATTATTATTATTCGGCGCTGCCGATTGAACTGAACAACCGCCTGGCGGGGGTTGTCTTGGTGGGAACCTCTTTCGATACGATCATGCCCTACCTGAAAAGCACATCCCTGGCCGATGTCATTTTATACGATGAATCAGGCCGCGCGATTGCCACCACCCTGGCAGGCCAATCTGCAGATGAGTCTTTTTTAACGGCTTTTTCGATTTCTGAAGATGAATATCGCCAAGTGGTTGAGAGCAAAGGCAATATCGCCGGTGAGAATTTCGAACTCGAAAGCCGCTGGTACAGCCTGGCGCGCAGCCCCCTGCAGGTGGGCGGCGACCGGTTGGGGGCGTTTGCGGTCATCCTGCCGCTGGATTTTGTCCTGCAGCCGGGAGCGGTCAGCCGCAACAACTATATTTTGCTGTTTACCGCGGCCATGTTTGGCGTGATCGTGATCGGTTACGGTATTTCGCGTTTGTTAATCAACCCCATTTACGCGCTGGTGCGCGCTTCACAGGCGATTACCGCCGGCGATCTAACCCGCCGCACCGGGGTCAACAGTTCGGATGAAATCGGGGTGCTGGCAAATACCTTCGATGCGATGACGGCCAACCTGCAACAGCGCACCCTCGAACTGGAGCGCGCCAACCAGACCCTGGCCCAGATGGACAAGACAAAATCCAGCTTTATCCAGGTGGCGGCGCATGAGCTGCGCACCCCGTTGACTCTGTTGAGCGGCTATACCCAGTTGTTGGATAACAAGGCCAAAAACAACCCGGACCTGCAAACCATTTCGAAGGGCCTGCTGGAAGGTTCCGTGCGTATGCAGGAAGTGGTCAACAGCATGTTGGATATTTCCAGGATCGATAGCAAAATGCTCAAGGCCCTGCCGGATAAGGCCTCGCTTGCGTCTATTTTGCAGCGCGTCGAAAAAACCTTCCAGGCGGCCTGGGACGAGCGCAAACTCAAATTTGTGACCACTGGGATTTCTGAGCTGCCGCTCATCTATGCCGACCCTGACCTGCTGTATAAGTTACTCTACCATCTTGTGATGAACGCCATTAAATACACGCCCGATGGCGGCACGATCACCTTGCGCGGAGAAGTGATCGAAGATGACCATGAAATCAGCCTGACCGTTGAAGATACCGGCATCGGTATCGACCTCGAGCACCAGCACCTGATTTTCGAGAAGTTTTACCAGACCGGTGAAGTGCAGTTGCACTCTTCTGGCCGCACCAAGTTCAAGGGCGGCGGACCTGGCCTGGGTCTGGCGATCGCGCGCGGCATTGTCGAGGCCCACGGCGGGCGCATCTGGGTTGAAAGCCCCGGCTATAATGAAGAAACCTTGCCGGGCAGTTGCTTTTATGTGCGCCTGCCCCTGGAAGCGAAAAGGGTTGCATGAGAATCTCTGAGCGCGAAAAGCGGGATATGTTCTTGCTGGCGGCGATTGTCTTGCTGGGCATCCTGTTGATGTTCATCGCCGGGCAATTTGCGATTCGCCTGCTGCCGCGCTGGAGTGTGCCCTCGGATATGGGCTCGAAAATCGACCCGAACAGCGCCGGGGCCGTGGTTGCGCAAGCCGGGTTTGCGCCGCTGCGCCCTGAAATTTTAACCCCGCCGGCCTGGCAAAATTCTTTTTTGACCCCGCTGGCTGAGTTTGGCCCGTTAAACGAAGTGCCGGTTGTTATCATTGCGCCTGCCACTGCCAGGCCAACCCTGGCGGCGACTTCCGAGACGCAGCCAACCCAGGTTCAGGATGCGCCCAGCGCAACCCCAATTTCGACGCCAACCCCGTTCCCGACCAATACCCTGGTCCTGGTTTTCCCAACCTGGACATTTACCCCCAACCTGCCAGCCGCCACTTCTACGCGCACCTCCACGCCAACCGCGACCGCTACCCCGACAGCCACGGCGACATCGACAGCTACCGCAACATCGACCGGCACCCCAACCGACACCCCCACGGCAACTGCGACGGCTACCTTTACTCCAACAGAAACTCTTGTGCCAACCGCAACCTTTACCCCAACAAATACGCCAACGCCTGTTACCCCAATTTCGCCTCCAGGAGGAGTTAATATAGGCAATCCAGATGGCTCTTATGTAACCTTTTCTGGTTCAGTCACCTTCACAGTTAATCCAGCCATATCTACCGGCTCTGGCTATGACTTTGCTTTCTATGAGCGTTGGCTTGCAGATGCTGGTGGTGGCGTAGGGCCGGGTATTCAATTAGATTCAGTGATTGTGGAAGTCAGCCGTGATAATCTTAATTGGTGCATGGTTTTCTATTGGGGAAACGTCAGTTCTGATGGCAATTCCAATGTTTCTGGTTTCTCGCCTGAGATAGATAATTTCTCTATTGGCCAAGGCTCTCTTTATCAGAACAGCGGTATCCTAATTGATATTGATGGGATTGGATGTATTTCACCAGGAAGTTATCCATATATCCGTTTCACAGACCCAGGAACAGGGGATGGTGCGGATATAGATGCTGTTCAACCCTTGCATTGAGTAACAAAACACAGAAGGGCCAGGAAAACCCTGGCCCTTCTGTGTTTAATTAACATGCCTTTTTTCGCAGTAGCGCATAACTTGCTATAAATTTGGGCTTGGATGAAGGTTGAGCCACTGTTGTGTGATGCGCTTGAATTGGGCTTGGGATTGTCTGGCAGAACGAGTATGCAGCCGAAATCGTTGGCGATGTTCTCTCAATCGTT
>JAKLPV010000075.1 GCA_022013685.1 Anaerolineae bacterium | reverse complement strand
TTATCCCCTTTTCGGTGGGCGGCGGCCTTCGGACGGTGGAAGATTGCAGTCGCGTTTTGCTGGCAGGCGCAGAAAAGGTCAACGTCAACAGCGCGGCAGTCAAAAATCCGGGTTTGATCGCTGAAGCGGCAAAAGCTTTCGGGGTGCAGGCGGTCGTTTTGTCGATGGATGTGCTGCGGGTCGCAAAATCAAGCCAAATCCCGAGCGGATACGAGATCGTGATCAACGGCGGGCGCACGCCAATGGGCCTGGATGCCATCCAATGGGCCCAAAAAGGCCAGGAACTGGGCGCAGGCGAACTGGTGGTCAACTCGATCGACGCCGATGGCACAAAGCAAGGCTATGAACTGAGCCTGACGCGCCAGATCGCCGAAGCGGTCACAATTCCGGTCATCGCCAGTGGCGGGGGCGGAAGGCCCGAGCACCTGTACGAGGTTCTGACTGAGGGCAAAGCCGACGCCGCATTGGTCGCTTCGATGCTGCATTATGGCGAATACACCGTTGGGCAGATCAAGGAATATCTGGCCGGACGAGGGCTGAAAATACGCCTGTGAGATTGTCAACCAGGATAGCGAATGAAACAATATTTGCTGTTGATTAAACGCTCTTTGCCAACCCTGCAGCCAACTATCCCGGCGGCCCAGTGGCTGTTGAGCGAAGAAGGCCGTCAGCGCTGCACATCCCTGGCACAGCAGGTGGCCAGTTATTCTCCGGAAGTAGTGATCTGCAGCCAGGAACCCAAAGCCAGCGAGACCGGGCGCCTGCTGGCAGGGAAATTGTGTTTGCCCTGGGCTGTTGCGCCAAATTTGCATGAGCATGAGCGCCCAACTCCGGGGCTGGCGGCGCGCGACGTGTTTGAATCTGCTGTTGAATCTTTATTTGCCCGCCCTGAAGAATTGGTTTTTGGCGCAGAAAGCGCTCAACAGGCCCAGGAACGTTTTACAAAAGCAGTTGAGGCTGTTTGCGCGAATTATCCCGCCAAAAATTTGGCGATCGTGGCACATGGCACCGTGATCAGTCTGTTTGTGGCGCACAAAACAGGATTGGATGCGTTCTCTTTCTGGAAAAGACTGGGCCTGCCCAGTGTTGTTGTGCTTTCTTTGCCAGGTTTTAAACTCGAAAAGGTGATCGAAAATGTATGCTGATCTCAAATTTGACGAAAAGGGTTTGATCCCCACAATTGTGCAGGATACACAAACCCGGCAGGTGCTAATGATGGCCTGGATGAACGCCGAATCGCTGCAAAAGACGATCGAGAGCGGTGAGACCTGGTTCTGGAGCCGTTCGCGGCAGGAATTGTGGCACAAAGGCGGCACGTCGGGCAATACCCAAAAAGTGAGCGAGGTGCGCTACGATTGCGACGCCGACGTACTGCTCGTACTCGTCGAGCCTGCCGGCCCGGCCTGCCATACCGGGGAAATATCCTGTTTTTATCGCAAGCTGGTGAATTAATTCACCTGTGGAATATCCATCACAGCTTGATGCCAGGCTGGTAAAATCAGCAGCAACTATTTACACATTCGAGCATCAAAAAGAAAAAAGGAGCACTTTATGGCAAAAAAAGCACGTCGAACAAAAATAACAGGCCAAAGCCAGATAAGTCAGGAAAAGAAAAAACTACAGATAGGTCTTATCGTCTTGTTGGTCGCAGCTGTTTTGTTGGGAGCTATTTTCTTTTCCAGCGCTGCGCAATCTAACGCTGGATTGCCCGCCACGATCAGTACAGAAAAAGGCTACGAAATGTACCAGCAAGATGGCGTCTTCGTGCTGGATGTACGCGAACAATATGAGTGGGACGAATTCCATGTTCCAAACACAACTTTAATTCCCCTGGGAGAGTTGGCGGCCAGGGTAAACGAAGTGCCCAAAGATGCCCAGATCGTTGTGATCTGTAACTCAGGTAATCGTTCGGATCAGGGCCGCGACATTTTGAAACAGGCCGGATTCAGCAACGTGACCAGCATGGACGGCGGGGTGCAAGCCTGGCGGTCACTCGGTTATCCAACCATTCCGTAGAAGTAAAATCAAAACGGCCTGCCAGAGTTAGCCTGGCAGGCCGTTTTGATTCAAGGGCTAGCGATCAATCCCTCGCTGCGCGGGCGCAGGCGACCGGACCGGAAAGGGCGACGCAGACGAATCTGGTTCAACCGACAGTAGAACAGCCCGCACCGCCAGACGATAATTGTAACTATCGAGCCAGGGTACATAACCCTCGCAAGTCAACAGGGTCATCCAGGTATAGCCATCTTTCTTGAAGACTGACAGATCCGTGGGCAACACGGTGCGCTGATCACGAACTTCGTAAACATAGCGATAACCGTCGGCGTGCAAGATGATCTTGTTGCCCCAGAAGAGCTTGCCCAGGTTGCGGAACGGGCCGGGGGTGCCATCTGCCAGCGTAACGTGGCTGGTGATGCCCATCGTGCCAACCTCGCCAGGATAAGTTGTCCCTTGCAGGTAACCGGCCTGATTCGAGAGCCAGGTCAGGTCCCAACCATCGGCGGTCAGCGGCACACCAGTCAGCGGCATGGTCAGACCCAGGTCAGGAATTTCCAGCCACATACTATCCATAGCTGCGTACTGCTTGTCGGCAGATTGGGCTGGAAGAGCCGTAACACGCCCGGGGGCAAAGCCAGTCTCGGGCAAGCCAGGGATCCTGATCGTAATCGAATCGCTGACGCCGTAGTTGTTGACGCCCGAATTGTCCGCCGGATCGTACCAGCGTTCAGTAGAGTAGTCATTATACAGAGAGATCTGCTCAGGGTCGCCGCCCAGGCCGGGGTCAATGGGCAGGCTGGTCCAGGCTACGTTGGAGGTGTTGATGACCGGCGCAGGCCCAACAAAGGTGGCCTGGAAAGTAAGCAGGGCAGTTTCATTGAGCGGGAAGACATCCCAAATAAAAGTGAGCGTTGTGCTGGCTGCATCGTAGTCAATAGTAGTCGGCGGCAGTCCAGTGGTAACGACCGTGCCGGGGATAAATGCCAGGCCAGGCGGCAGGATATCGGTCACAATAACATCAAAGGCATCGGCAGTGCTGTCGATAGTATGGGCAATGTCGAGGGTGAAGGTGATGGTGGCGCCATAAGGCGCAACAGTCGGGTTCGCATCTTTTTCAATCGATAGTTCCGGTTCGACAACTTCAACAGGGTCAGCACTTGCGGTTAGCGAGCCACCATCCCAAGACCATGTCACCTGGTTGTTCAAGCCGCCTACACCATCCACGTTGGCAGGTATATCAAGCACGATCACTTCATAGATGATGGTGAGAGTCTCAGCCCCTGTTGCGCTAACGTCACCCAGCGTAAACTCGATACGGCGTCCGTCATCGTACGCGCTGGAACTGGACAGCGGCTCACGACCAACGGTCGGGTTTACCGGAGCATTGCAAGCATCCGTGAAGCCGCCCGGCAAGGTGGTTGTCAGGCTACCAGATGTAATTCCAACGCAGCGCACAAAGGCCAGCCCCGCATCCATGGTGTCGAGCGCCCTGAGATTGGTCAGCGTCAAACCGGCAGGAACATCAACGCTGATTTGGTAGGTCAGAATTTCACCAATCGCGACTTCGGGCGTGGTGGTGTAATCAGGAACGGATGGAATTACAACGCCCGTGACAGGGTCAATACCCGCGGCCATGATCGTTCCAATGAGGGATTTCATCCGGTTGTCGGCAACGACATCGGTATGAGTAGCGCTGGCAGTTACATTCGGGATCGAGTTCGAAACAGTGACGCTGTTGGTGATATCGCCTCCGGGTGAGGTCGGTACAGATGTGACATCGACTGTTACTTGAATGTTGACCGAATCTCCGGGAGCAAGCGCCCCAGCCAGCCCCAAAGCCACGTGGTTCCAGGTGAGCGTAGAGCCGCTTACATTGCTGGGAACAGGCACAGCACTGACAAAAGTAACTTCAGCAGGCAAGGTATCGACGACAGTCAGGTCACTCAGCGCAACCCCGCCGTTGTTGGTAACCTCGATATCATAGACAAACTGCGTGCCGATGGCGACCACGGTAACAGAATTGGTTTTGGTAACCGTCAGGGAGGCTGGTTCGTCGACATCAAGATCGTTGTCGTTGGATGGGTTGGTATCCACTGTCCCGGCCGGTGGAGCAACGATAACGGTGTTCGTCAGTTGGCCGGTAGCGGCCGCATCCACTGTGGCAGTCACCGTATAAGTAATTGTGGAGCCAACCGGCAGGTTCACAGTGTCGGTGAAGTCGGTATTTGAACCTGCCACCCCGTCACAGCCGGTTGCGCCACCAGTCGCGCCGGAACAGACCCAGTTCCAGGATGCTATCTGGGCGGGGATGCTGTCGCTCACGACTGCGCCAATGACATCGATGGGGCCGTAGTTGGTGACGATAATTTCATAAGTCAGCGTCCCGCCAGCCAGGTAGTAGGTTGTCCCATCATCCTTGGTAACACCCAGATCGACTATCGGACTGTTGAAGAAGCCAAAGTCTGCGGTGAAGTTGACATCGCTATCACCCAGACCACCAGTGTAGTTTGGTTGAGGCTCACCAATCTGCTCGGAATTCGGCTGGAGGGTGTAGTTGGTACTGGTGATGCCGTTCGTCCACGGGGCCGCATTGTCGATACCGTTCTCGTCCACATCTTCATCAGAAGTTTCATCATTACCATTACCCGCGCTGGATGTGTAACCAGACAACGTAGCCGAACCCTGAAACTCAGCCGCCGGGATGAAGATAAAGTAGTCACCAGGCAGCAGGTTGTCGAATTCATAGTAACCACCAGCAATGGTGGTCGTACTGGCAACCGGGGCATCGGTTCCAGGAACATCTCCGACATGGAAGAGTTGCAAATCCACACCAAGGATGCCTGGTTCAGCGCCATCTTGAATACCGTTATTGGCTATGCCACCGCCCGCACCAGAGTCTTCCCAAACCACGTTACCGATGGCAACCAATTGAAGGAAGCCGAAGTCGGCAGTGAAGTTGACGTTATCGTCGTCAAGGTAGCCGGTATAGCTGGCTTCATCATCGAGGGTGGTTTCAGTATCGGGTGTCAGCGTGAAAGCCGTGCTGCTGATGCCATCCACGGGCAAGGTAGCCGAGTCGATACCGTTTTCATCGGCATCCTGGTCGCTGGTTTCATCCGCACCGTTGCCGGTACTTGAGAAGAAGCCTTCAAGCGGGCCTCCAGCCTGGAATTCAGTGCTCGGGATGTGGATGAAGTAATCGCCAGGGTTGAGCAGATCGAATTGGTAGTTGCCGCTCGCATCGGTTGTGTCGATAGCGATAGGAGTGTCGGTGGCTGGATTCTGGCCGACGAGGAATAGTTCAACATCCACGCCGCTGACGCCCAACTCACCGCCATCCTGAATACCGTTATCGGGTGTACCGCCCAACAGACCGGTATCAAACCAGATGCGGTTGCCGATCGCCACCAAACGCACGAAGCTGAAATCTGCGGTGAAGTTGACGTTGTCATCATCCAGAAAGCCGGTGTAATTGGTCTGGTCTTCGGAGATCGGCTCACCGTTCGGTTGGAGATCGTAATCCGGGGTGCGGATGCCAGTTGTGGCCAGGGTGGCGGTGTCGATACCGTTTTCGTCAAGACTATTATCGTCATCGTCACCTGCGATGCCATTGCCGAGCGAAGAGACATAGCCCGCAAGCGGACTGGGCGCAATGGCGTCGAACATGCTGGCCGGAATCTGGACATAGTACTGCCCAGGGAAAAGCATGTCAAATTCGTAATAGCCACCGCCAGAAGTTATCGTGGTGTCGACAAACGTGCCACCCGAAGTATACAGGTCAACCGTCACGCCATCGACCGGGATTTCGCCCGCATCCAGGATGCCGTTGTTGTAGAAGGCCCCCGCGCCGGTATCCAGCCAGACACGGTTACCAATGGCTACGAATTGCAGGAAACCGAAGTCAGCCGTGAAGTTGATGTTGTCATCATCCAGATAACCCGTATAGCTGGTCTCGTCATCGGCAGTGGTTTCCGCATTCGGCGTCAGCGTGAATGGCGTGCTGCTGATGCCGTTGGCCGGCAAATCCGCATCATCGATACCGTTTTCGTCGGAATCCTGGTCGGATGTTTCGTCCGCGCCGTTGCCGGTCGAGGAGACGTAGCCATAAAGCGCATCACTCGAATCGTCGAATTGGTCAGCAGGAATATGCACAAAGTAGTCATCTGGCAGGAGTAGATCAAACTCGTAATCACCATTGGCGTCTGTAGTATCCGAATCAACAGGAGTATCAGCACCAGGAGTTTGTCCAACGCGATAGAGTTCCACGTCCACACCAGCGACACCCGCTTCGGCTCCATTCTGGATGCCGTCATCGGCTGTGCCCCCCCCCGCGCCGGTATCGAACCAGATCCGGTTACCGATAGCGACCAACTGCACGAAGCTGAAGTCAGCGGTAAAGTTGACATTGTCATCATCCAGCACGCCGCTGTAGTTGATTTCATCTTCTGCAGTGGTTTCGCTGTTCGGCTGCAAATCGTATACCTGGGTACGGATGCCGGTGGTGGTCAACGTCGCGACATCGATACCGTTTTCATCGGCATCATTGTCGCTGGTTTCATCTGCACCGGTGATGGTTGTTGAAACATACC
Organism: Anaerolineae bacterium; assembly: GCA_022013685.1. Taxonomy (GTDB): domain Bacteria; phylum Chloroflexota; class Anaerolineae; order Anaerolineales; family Villigracilaceae; genus UBA8950. Next base: position 24,296 of record JAKLPV010000075.1, on the reverse strand, counting down.
CTTCGAGATCGCCACCCACCTGGAACTCAGCCGCAGGGAGTTGGACATAGTACTGGCCGGGCAGCAGCATGTCGAATTCGTAGTACCCGCCGCCAGCCGTGGTGGTCGTATCGACCAGCACGCCCACCGATGTGTACAGATTCACAGTGACATCATCGACCGGGGTTTCGCCCGCATCCAGGATACCGTTGTTGTAGAAGGCCCCCGCGCCGGTGTCGAACCAGACCCGGTTGCCGATGGCAACCAGTTCCGTGAAGCCAAAGTCAGCAGTAAAGTTGACGTTATTGTCATCCAGCGCGCCTGTGTAATTCGGCTGGGGTTCACCCGTCTGCTCGGAATCTGGTTGGAGGTCGAAGACGGTGCTGGTAATGCCGGTCGTCTCAGGCGTTACACTGTCGATACCGTTTTCATCGCCGGTCTCGTTGGTGGTTTCGTCCGCGCCGTTGCCGCTGCTCGAAAGCAGGTTCTCCAGGTCGCCGCCGGTTTGGAATTCAGTTGCCGGGATAACCAGATAGTACGAACCGGGCAGCAGGTTGTCAAAGACATAGTAGCCGCTGGCGTCGGTTGTGGCGGTACCAGCCAGAGTATTGGTCGAGTCGTAAAGTTCAACCGTTACATCTTCGATACCGACCTCATCACCATCCAGGATGCCATTATTGGCAATACCGGTCGTGCCACCGTTATCCAGCCAAACGATATTACCGATAGCAACCTTTTGCAGGAAGCCAAAGTCGGCGGTTAAGTTGACGTTGTCGTCGTCGAGGTAGCCAGGATATCCGGCGTCATCGTCCGCGGTGGGTTCAGAATCCACGCTCAGAGTGTAGTCCGGGGTGCGGATGCCGTTGGCTGGCAGGTCGATTTCGTCGATACCGTTTTCGTCTGCGTCCTGGTCGTTATCATCATCCACAAGGCCGTTGCCGGTCGAGGAGACGTAGCCATACAGCGCATCACCCGCACCATCAAACTGGTTGCCAGGGATGAAAACGTAGTAATCGCCCGGGTTGAGCATATCGAAGTAGTAATCGCCGTTCCCATCAGTGACATCAAAGTCCACAAAGACGCCGCCAGATGTGTATAGCTCAACGCGCACGCCTGAAACACCTGCTTCGGCGCCATTCTGGATGCCGTCATCGGCTGTACCGCCGCCCGCGCCGGTATCGAACCAGACCCGGTTACCGATGGCAACCAATTGGGTGAAGCCAAAATCCAGCGTGGCGTTGACATTGTCATCGTCGAGGAAACCGGGATAGAAGGACTGCCCTTCGAGGGTCGGCTCGGCGTTCGGTGTGATCGTATAAGTGGCAGAACGAATACCATTGAGCGCTTCATGTGCATCGATGCCGTTTTCGTCCACTTCCTCATCGTCGTTTTCGGTGACAACATCGCCAGTGGATGAAACGTAGCCGACCAACTCTTCGGTTCCGTTGAACTCAGATGCCGGGATGAAAACGTAGTAATCACCGGGGGCAAGCATGTCGAAGTAATAGTATCCGCCGTTAGCCGTCGTTGTGGTATCGACAAACACACCGGCAGAGGTGTACAGATTAACAGTGACATCATCCACCGGGGTTTCGCCCGCGTCAAGTTCGCCGTTGTTGTAATCTGCGCCCGCGCCGGTATCGAACCAGACCCGGTTGCCGATGGCAACCAATTGCAGGAAGCCAAAGTCAGCAGTCAGGTTGACGTTATCGTCATCCAACGGGCCAGCGTAGCCAGTGTCAGCATCGGCGGTCGGCTCTGTATTTGGCTCAAGCGTATAAACCGGGGTACGGATGCCGTTGGATGCCAAATCAGATTCATCGATGCCATTCTCGTCAACATCCTGGTCGCTATCATCATCGACAAGGCCATTGCCGGTAGATGAAACATAGCCGTAGAGCACATCACCTGAGTCGTCGAACTGGCTGGACGGGATGAAGACATAGTACTGTCCTGGATAGAGCAGGTCAAAGTAGTAGTCGCCATTGACATCGGTGGTATCAAGGTCTACAAAAACGCCGCCAGATGTGTACAACTCGACACGAACACCGGGTACACCCGCCTCAGTCCCATTCTGGATGCCATCGTCGGCAACACCGCCAGCGCCCGCGCCGGTATCGAACCAGACGCGGTTGCCGATGGCAACCATATCGACAAAGCCAAAGTCGACGGTCAGGTCTGTGGTTGAACCGGTGGCATTGTCCACAGCAATATTCGCGGCGCTTTCGGCAGCATCCATCGTCAGCACGGCTGAAGCGACCTGGCCGGGAGCGGTTCCATCACCGTTGTCGTTGTTATCGGCGTTGACATCCGGGTCGTCGTTGTCAGCCTGGTTGAAGGCGTCGGTCGTGCTGGTCACACCATTCGAAGAAGGTGTTGCGCGGATAACGTAGTCACCTTCGGGCAGGCCAGAGAAGAGATACAGGCCGCCGCCCGAGGTGGCGACGCCACCCGCCAGATCATCAGCAGTCCCCAGGATGCCATCCGGGCCGACCGGGATTTCGTTGAGATTGTTGGCAGCATACAAGCGCACGTTTGCGCCGTCCATGGTGGTATCGCCATCAGCCGGTACGTAGGTTCCGTTACGATTGGCATCGAAGAAGACCAGGTTGCCGATCTCGACGCGGTAGAAGCCAAAGTCAACCGTCAGGTTGGCGCGGCCATCAGGCTGCGCGCCCTGGTTGCCAAGGATGCCAGATTCGAGTTGGGCAGCGATTTCGCCCGTCGGTTCGGTATTACCGGTCAGACCAAGCAACACCGGTTGAGAGAGAACACGCGCGCCAATCAAAGCGCCGTTGTCATCCGCATCAGTCGGATCTGTATCGGCATCTGTGGCCGGGCTGGGGGTTTCAGTGATCGCGCCTGCGCCATCCATGGATGTACCGGAAGACCAATAACCCACCAAGGCATCATTGGAGCCATCCACTGAGAAGTTATCTGCGGCAATCGAAACAACATATTCACCGGGGTTGAGATATTCGAACAGGTAGAAACCACCGGCCGTGGTGACATCGCTGGCAAGCACGGTAGATAAGTCGCTGGCGGCGTATAAATCGACCAGAACATCGCCAACCGGCTGCTCGCCCGCATCCATCACGGCATTGTTGTCAGTATCGAACCAGACACGATTGCCAAGCGAATAGGCATAGACAAAACCGAAGTCAAGGCCATCGTCACGGGTGGTACCGCCGCTGACGGTAATGGTCCCGCCCGCTTCGCCAGCGTCCATGGTCAATTGGCCGGATGTGACGCTGACAGAAGTCGCCGCGCCAATGCCGATACCGTTGTCGTTGTCATCCACTTCGCCATCGGGATCGGTGGTGTCGGAGGGCGTATCGCTATCGACTGTACTAACCAGGCCGCCAGGGGTGATGACGCGCACACGGTAATCGCCTTCAGGCCAGCCGAGGAATTCGTATTCACCGCTGGCATTGGTGCTGGCGGTATCGAGAACGGTCGCGCCATCGCCGGAGAGTAGTTCAACGGTCACGCCAGATAGCGGAGTATCGTCCCCGGAAACGTAAACACCATCGGGAACATCATCGCGGTAAACCAGATTGCCAATTGCCACCTGATAGAAGCCGAAATCAGCGGTCAGGTTGGCGCGGCCATCGGGCTGTGCGCCCTGGTCGCCGAGTACGCCGGATTCGAGTTGGGCGACGATTTCGCCGGTATGCTCGGTCAGCCCGCTGGGGCCAAGTGTGACCACAGAGGAAACCACGCGGCCAGTGGCAATGCTCAAATCTTCGTCCGTCCCGTTGTCATCAACGTCAATATCATCATCCGTCGTGTTCGGGACACCGTCCAAGCCATTAGAGTTGACTGGGGCGGCAGCGGCTTCCGAAATAACGCCGGAATTGCTCATCTGAGTGCCAGAGGACAGGTAGTAGCGCAGGTCGCCGCCAACGCCAAACTCAGCCGCCGGGATGACAACCACATAGTCGCCGGGTACGAGGTAATCGAAGAGATAGAAGCCGTCCGCGTTGGTAATATCGAAGATGGGATTGCCGCCCGAGTCCAGGACGGCGGTCAGGCCATCAGCTTGATAGAGTTCAGCCCGGACATTGGGCGCGCCAAGCTCGCCAACATCCATCAGGCTGTTGTTGTTGGTATCGAACCAGACGCGGTTGCCAAGTGAATAGTAGTCCACCAAGCTGCCGGAGTGCGTGTCGCTATCAACGTAGTCGTTGGGCTGGACAATCGGGTCTGTGCCGTTGCGTTCGCCGTCCGAATCGCCGCTGCCGCCGGGAGTATCGGAGCCGGTCGGGTTGCCGGTGGTGCCGGTTCCGGGCAGGGAGGTCCAGGTGACGTTGACCGTATTTTCAGCAACATCAAAGGGCGCAATGCCGGTCAGGTGCGGGGTGGTCAATTCGTCGTTGACTTCGATCTGGTAGGTGAAGGTAGCGGTCGTGCCGAGCGGGAAACTGGCGCAAGTCCAGGTCAGGGTCGGGTCGGCGCTATCATTGGGGGTGCAGCCAGGATAATCGGATGTGATGGTCGCGGTCTGATAGGTCAGCGTAGCCGGAATCAGGTCAGAAACCGAAACATTGAAGGCGTCAGCAGTGCTGGCGTTGGCCGCCAGATTTTCGAGAACGATGGTGAAGGTGACGGTATCGCCATATTCCCAATCGGTATCGGCGCTGGCAGATTTGGCAACATTCAACTGCGGCTCGACAACGGTCGCATTGACCGTATTGGAGATGACGGGCGCGCCACTATTGATAGTGACATCGAAATCGTTGGCGAGAATATCGCCCAGGGTGTTATCAGTAACATTGGCAACGAGCACGTTGAATTCAATGTAGATGTATTCAACATCTGCGTCAGGATTGGTGTCCAGGTTGACAATGTCGCCCAGGTTGAATGTCAAAAGATTACCAGCCGACAGCGTTACCAAATCGAAGGGTAACGTGAATTGCGCCGCTCCGCCCGCATTGTACAAATCGACAGGTGAACCATTGGCCGCTTCGAGGGCTGCGCCAAAATCGGCGCTGTCGAAGTGACCCGCGTCAAAGTTGACAGCGGTAATTTGCATGGTGTTGTCCAGAATCGGGGTAACAAGGGCCGTTCCAGCATTGACCGATAGTTGGTCTGAGATGATAAAGTCGTTGCTGGTGCCTTCAGGAACGGCCACCGCCAGGCGGTAGCGCAGGATTTCGCCGATGGCAACATCGGCCGCATTCGGCAGGGTTGCGCCGGTATGGGTTTCAGATGTGGCGAGAATGGATTTGACGGGTTCGATATTGTCAGCGGTCAGGTCGCCGGTGTCTGAATCATGGTAATCATTGGGCGGGTTGGTTCCCTCGCCGTCACGCTCACCATCCCCGTCGCCGGGGTTGTTATCGCCGGGCATGGAAGTCCAGTAGACATCGCCTGTGTTTTGAATCAACTGGTTGGGGTTGAGTGCGCTGGTGAGGATCGCCTCGTAAGTGATGGTGACCGTGTTGCCAATCGGGATGTCGCTGATGGTGATTTCGATGGTATTGCTGCCATCGTTCGACAAGTCGTTCACGGTAGCCGTTCCCGCGCCAGAGACGTTGACCGTGCCTATCTGCAAATCTGCATAGGCCGGCAGGATGTCTTCAAAACGGACATCGTAGGCGGTGGCGGTTGAGGAGGCGCCATGGGCCAGGGTGATCGTGTACGTCACCGTATCGCCCGCATCCGGGTTGACCGCGATGGATGCAGCATCCTTGACAATGTCGAGGTCTGGTTCGGTGATGGTCGATTCTTCATCGTCGCTGACGGTTTTTGGCGTACCAGCGACATCATCGTAGTTCAAATCGACATCATTGAGCAGAACGGTCAAGTTCTGGTTGCTGGCAACGTTGGCGACAATCGCGTCATATTCAATGGTGAAGGGACTGGTTGTCACCACAGCGCCCGCGCCAAAATCCCAGGTGAGGGTGACAGGGCCAGAACCGTCAACTGGACCAACAGGGGTAAAGGTGGGGGCATTAACCCCTGCGCTGACAGTTTGTGAAGGTGTGACGTAAATCAACCCGGCTGGCAGGTGGTCAACGACTTCGGCATTGTTCAGGGTTCCGAGCGGGGAGGCGATTGTAAGTGTGAAGTGGATGACATCCCCAATCACGGTCTGGGTCACGCCGCCATCATCCTTGACGATGGTGGGCGCGCCGGTCGGGAAGGTGGCGGTATCCGTATCCTGGGTTCCGTCAAAGGGGTAGGCAGGTGTCGGGTCATCGTAGATGCGCTCACCAGTAAAGGTTCCGGGCATGGATGACCAATCCGCATCGATGGTGTTGAGTTTGGTACCATCCAAAATGAGGGCACTCTGGGCTGTGACGGTGTAATCACATTCGATGTACGAATCTGGGTCGGTAGCGGGAATATCCCATGAACCAGCCGGGTTACCGTCAAACGTGATGGTTGTGCCACCATCGACCACACTGACTGTAATCGGAGCAGTGGTGGTTCCATCGAAATATTCACAGGCAGCAGAGCCAGAATTATATGCAACACCCTGAGCCAGAGTATCGAGCGCAGTCACTTCAAAAGCGGTACTGTTGCCCGTGTTGGTAAAACGCGCAGTATAAGAAACCACATCGCCAGCCTGGACATTGCCCAACGGAGCGGTGACACTTTTGTCGGTGGTGATGCGCGGCTCGACAATGGTCAGGTTGGTGTTGTTGGTGGTATCAGTAACGGTTGTATCCGTAGATGTTGTGCCGCGATAATAAAGCAAGCTGGCAGTATTGAGACGAACCGTGCCATCCACGTTCGATGCAATGTTATCCACTCTGGCGGTGATTCGCAGGAGGAAGGCATTGTTGGCGGTTAAATTGTTATTGGGGCTATCGCTGGGATTGGTGGTGTCGCCAAACGTAAACAGAAGCGTACCTGTGGCTCCAACGGACGGAGAAGCTGAAATGGCAGGCGTTCCGAGGTAGTCCAGGGTCAAGAGACCACCGCTGGCGGCGGCTGTTGTTACCAGGCTATGACTCTGGTAACTGAGACCGGTTGGCAAGACATCTTGAATGCGCAGGTTGCGCGTGATACCTTCGGGCAAGGTGACGACAATGTCATAAGTCACATCTTCGCCGATGGTATAGGTGGTATCGCTCAGTATCTTCTTGTCAATAAGCGGGTTGGCCGAGGGTGTTACCTGATTTGAGGTAGACACAGCATAGTAATCATTGGGCGCAACAATCGGGTTGGTACCGAAACGCTCGTTGGGCGATCCGTCAGCAGGCAAACTGGTCCAGGTGACAGAGCCAACATTATCGATGCGGCGGCCAACCGGCCAGCGATCGAGAATCTTGACAGTGAGGGTCAGCGTGACCACCTGCCCAGGGGCAAGTTGGTCGATAGTGGCAGAGGCTACGTCCGGGTTTGGCGAGGCGTTGTATGTCGATGTGTCGGTGACAGTAACACCCCCGGGAGCAGCGAAAGCGACGCTGACCAAATCAATAACTGCGTTGTTAACTGTGTATGGCAGGGTATCAGTCACAACCAAGTCATAGGCAGTGGTAGTGTTGGCTGCTGAACTGGCGGTAACAGTCAGAGTATAGGTATATTCATCGCCGGCATCAACCTGTGTACCAGCGCGAGCCTTGGCAATCGTCACCACTGGCTCAACGATGATAGCATTCACAGAAGAACTTGCCAGGGATGTCGCGCCTGTGTAAGCGTTGGCGCTGTTCGTCAATATGTCGCCACGATCGCTGGTGGTAGTGTTCAAAACACGCGCGTTGAACTCAAAAACCACCAATTCATCGTTGGCATCGTCATCATTGTTGGTGACGGTTCCCAACGAGATGCGGGCATCATGTCCGCTGAGGAAGGGGTTGCCTGCGCTGGTTTCATTGGCGAGTTGGACGGCAGGCATGATGAAAGTTGGCGCTGGAATGGAGGTTTCATTGCCAACAATGCAAAGCGTGCCACCTGTCAGGTCAGGGTCATCCGAGATAATGTTGCAGGTTGCGCCAGTATCGGAGACAAAAGCCAAAGCGGCAGTACCATCATCCAGGTACTGCATGTCGGTGGGGATGTTATCAAGGAAGGAAAGGGTATTGGTAACGCCTTCTGGAATTGTCATCACCAGGCGATAACGGGCCACTTCGCCAATCATCAACGGGCGGGGCGAAGCAACTTCGGATGTGCCGGCTTCGCTGGTGCTGACAATCGTTTTTGCAAGTGAAGCATTATCGATGGTGATATCCTGATCATCATCGTCAAAATAATCGTTGGGCGGATTGCTCCCCGTGCCGTTGCGCTCACCGTTCAAAGCGCCAGAGCCACCGGGGGTGTTGGAGCCAGTCAGGTTGCCGGTACTGCCGGTTCCAGGCAGGGAGGTGTAAGTTACTTCAGCAATATTGGTCAGGACTACTTGCGGAGTTACCGTGTAAAGAATATCAGCGATGTAGACCACGCTGACCTGACAGGTAGGAATAACGCGGTCAAAAGTAAAACTGACGTTGTTGCCCGCGCCGGTATTCGAATTATTGACTGCAACCGGTGTGGTCGTGCAGGCAGCGCTGTAAGTCGGCGCGCCAACCGAAATCAGGTCGAGGGTCGGGTGCAGGCTGTCGCTCAAGATGACATCGAACGCATCGGTCGCGCCAGTGTTCGAGAAAGTCACCGTGAAGGAAACCGTGTCACCGGCGTCGAAACTAGTCGGGACCGGGGCGGTAAGTGTCTTGTTGACATTGTTAATCAACGGTTCGCGCACGGTCAGCGTGACCGGGCCGCCAGTGTTGCCAGATTGCGAAAGATTGACAAAGGCCTGGAATGTGTTATCGCGGGTTTCGCCATTGTCGTTGCTGCCGGCAAGCGAGTTATCCACCAATACATTGAACTCGACAACAGCATATTCTATATCGGCATCATTATCGTTGTTAACCAAATCACCCATCTTGAAAACAACCGGGACACCTGTTGAGTACAAATCTTCGTTGAGGGTGCGACTAGATGAAACTGCGCCATCGGGCAAAACATATGTCGGTGTCACTGCGCCAGACGCGCCATTAATGATCCAGGATGTGCCTGGATGAAGCGATGAAACAGCACAAGGTGAAGCGCCATTGCAAACAAATGCCATGGTGGCCGTGCCATCATTCAAGAAAGTCAGCCCAAATGGCAAGGCATCTTCGAAGATCAGGCTCTGGTTGGTTCCTTCAGGCACTTCCACGATCAAGCGGAAACGGGCAATTTCGCCAATGGCAACATCTGCGCCGCTCGTATGCGCTTCAGATGTGGAAATCAATTCTTTTGTCAAAACCAGCGGGTTCGTAACACTGGTGACAATGGTCGATTCGGCAGCGTAATCGTTCAATGCGCCGCCGACACCATCCGCGCCGGTGCGCTCATCAGAATCATTAAGATTGTATGAGGAACGGTCGGTCACAGTCGCGGGATTGGTCACGGTGCTGTCATCCAAACTGGTCCAATAAACGGTCGCCGTATTGGTCAGCGTGGAATTGGCCGGAGCGGCGTAAGAAATGGTGCCATTAATGGAAACCGCGATGGTATTGCCCGGTTCCAGATCAATATTGGCGGCGGCAGTTGTGCGCAGCCGGTAAGGATCAAGCGTAGTGCCGCTGCCAACCAATTCAAACTGGTTGGTAATGTTGGATGCGCCAAGGGTTGCAGTAAAATCGCCGCCAGTGCCTACGTCATCAGGCGTGAAATAAAGCGGCAGGGGATCATCGAAGGTGACATCGTAAGCATCTGTCACGTTGGATGTAATGGTAAACGAGTAGGTCAACGGGTCGCCAGCATCCAGCGCCAAAAACGCGCTGGCAGACTTTACAATTGTCACCACTGGCTCGACAACGGTGACGTTCTCCGCCGAGACGGTCTGACTACCATTGATCGGGTCGCTGGCGTTGATCCAGGTCAGGTTGGCCGAGTTGTTGAGCTGGGTATCCTGCTGGTTGCCAATTGCGTTCAGGACGACAGCGCGGTACGTGATGGTAATGGTTTCAGCAACAAGGTTGTTTGTATCGGTGTTATTGACCACATCGCCGAAATCAAAAGTAATCGTGCCGCCGTTGTTACTGATGACCGGGTTATGAAGCGCCGGATTAGTTCCGGCAAAACAACCATCGGCAATATCTGCAATGTCACATTCCCCGGTTCCTGAATCAAAGGTCATGGTCGGAATGTCCAAAGTCGCCGGATTGGAGTTGACCACCGAGACCAAATCGACGAAGGCCAGGCCGGCGTCGAGGGTGTCGACCAGCACGGCATCCGGGGTTTCGAGTTCGAAGAACTTGACTTCGACTTCGTAAGTGACAATTTCGCCAATCACGGCCTGGTTGGCCAGGTTATTGCCGGTAACATCAAACTCTGTCTCGACCAGGGTCTTGGTCAGACCGGGCAGGCGGTTGGTGATGACCTCGGCATCGTCATCTTCGGGCACTTGCAGGTGATTGGGGCCGTCCGGGGTGCCGCTGTAGCCGATAATGCTGGCGGTATTGATAATCGATTTGCCAGCCGTATCGGCGTCATCCAGAAGCAGGTCGTAGGTGATGACGATGATGTTCGCGCCGCTAGTCAGGCTGTGTACCTGGCATGCGCCGGGCACGTCCACGCCGCTGGGGTCCACCACGCGAATGGCATAGCCAGTGTCAAAAATTCGGACAGAATTGGCGGCATTGCCCGGCGTGACAACATCATCCACTGTGCCATATTGGGTATCTGGCCCAAAATCAACCACTTCAAAGCCATAGGCATCGCCCGCGCCGTTGTAAATTTGCAGGTTCAGGCCGCCAGCAGGAATCGCCATGCCGGCCGGCAAAATGTCCTGAATGGCGATGTCATAGGCGCCGTTGGGGCTGTTGCCCTTGTTCTCAATGATGATGGCGTACTTGATCAGGTCGTCGTTATCGACGCCTTCCCTCAGGCCGTTGAACAAATTAAAGGCAAAGTCCGGGTCATTCGGGTCGGTGCTTAAATCATTGCTGGCAATGGTCGGGGTAAAGGGTGCAACGGCCAAACCAGGTAATTCAAAATCATCATAAATTGTCTGGTCAGGTGTAAAGACAATATCCGTATCCGGCACATGGTCGCTCGAGACGGCTGTCTTGCCGATGCGCAGCACCGGCTGCCCGAGGCGAATCTGGACGATTTCATCCAGGAACTGATCGTCAGCGTTGGTGGTACCTTCGCCAGCGGTCACCTGGTTAGTCAGGAAGAGGCCATCGGCAAACGGGTCTGCGGTGACTGTGACCGAGAACAGGATGTCGATGGTCGAGGAAATGTTATAGATGCTGTCATATTCGGGGTAGGTAATCGTCAGGCGGTTGGCAGGCCCGTCAGTCACATAGGTTGGGGTGACCACCGGGTTGCCCGCAGGAACCGCCGGAGTCAGGTCTTCGCCGCGCGAGTTCAGGGTGTGGTAATCATCAATCGGCCCCAGGCAAACCTCCCCGGCATCAGGAATGCCGCAGGATGCAAAATCCTCGGTCGCAAAATCAATTGATCCACTGGCGCCCAACTCGGTCGCATCAAAAACCGGCAGGGGCAGGTAATCGGTAAAAGTGGTTTCTTCGAAGTCGCTCGAAGGCTGGGTGTAGGTCAGGCGATAGGTGACCACATCACCCGGCGCAAGGAAGGTCGGGATGGTGGTGCTGCCATTGATCGCGTAAATCCGCTTCTGCAACTCGCCAAAGGCAATCGTGACGCCCGCGCCACTGCCGTCACCGGGCTTGGGGTTGCCAGACTGGGCGCTGAACAGGCCACCGACCGGCGCAACCGCAACATTCAAGACCGTGCCGCTCAGGTCGACTGCGTTCGCCAAAACGTCGCCATGATCGACCGAGGCATCGCCGGAGTTGCCGGAAGCCAGGTGCAGGTCGCTGAACTGATCCTGGATGACGGTGCGGAAGGTGAGCGTGCCAGTGGTTGGACCATCCTCAAAAATGGGGCCTGCGCCAGAGCAAAGCACCGGGTTGTTGGCCGCAGCCGGGTCGACGCAGCCGCCAAGCAGTTGGCCGTTCTCTCCGCGTGTGATGATTTCATCGGAAACGCGGAAGGTCAGGGTGGTACTGCCGGAGACAACTGGATCAGTGGGGCCGGGCAAACTCAACTGGTTATCACATTCCGCACCATCGTCACCGGGGAAGGTGCCGGTGCGGTAATCGCAGGTGACATCGTAATTGGCTTTGGTCATTCCCAGCGCGCCCAGGGTATAAGTGTTGCCGTTAATCGTCAGGCGCGGGACAAATGAATCATCAAAACGCTGGCCGTCGGTAAAGACATCGCTGATGACCAAGCCCTCGAATCCAAAGAAATCCGAGACCTGGAATTGCAGGGTATATTCAAGCACATCGCCGGGGTTGTTCTCTGAATCGGTCAGGTTGGCAACCCCTTTTTGAATCGCCAGGGACTGGTCTTCAATGACCACGCAGGGCGAGGGGCAAATTGCGCTGGGGGTCGGCAAATTACCAGGGATGAAATCGCGCGGGTCGAGCGGCGTGTCCCAGGTGCCATCGGCACGGGCAGTGTTGTCAGACTCAACGAATACGCCGGTGACAGGATCCAGCACCACCGCGCTGGCCGCATCCAGGCGGTCAACGTAGAAGGTAAAGGTCAGTTCAACGGCGTTTCCGCCAACAACCGGGTTGTCCAATTCCACCTCCAGCGTGCCGCCAGGGGTGGTGGTTAAGGGTTCGGTCAGAATCGTATAAGCGGCCGGGGAACCGCCCACCGTGACCGAATCCAAACTGACGTATTGGATATTGTTCGGCAGGGTATCGGTAATCGTCAGCTCAGAGATCGGCTGACCATCGGCGATATCAACCGTGATGGTGTACTGGCGCGGGAAGTTCGGGCCGGTGGCGGTCTCGTTTTCGGGACCAACATAAGCCTTCGACAGGCTCATCAGGGTCGGCGCGACCGATTGGCCTGGGAACGCAGATGAATCATAAACTCCACCGGGCGCGACAGGGATGGTGGAGTCAAAGGGCGAACAACAAAAATCGTTCAGGGGAGTGTAACCAAACTGAAAGCCAGCCTGGCCGCGAATGGTCAGGGGCGTGCTCAAATCGGCCAGGTCACTCATCTGGGCCGTGATGGTCACAGCCGCCGGGGGCTGGGATGGCACAAACGAGCCAAAGGGCAGGATGATGGTCACAAATTGGTCGCCAGCCGTGCCGCAAACTTCATAATAGCGAGGTAGGTTGGGGTTGGCTGGGGGCGGCGGGTCGTTCGCCGGGCGGACCGCGACTGGATGCTGGACGCAGCCCGTGCCACCGCCATCATCAGGAAAAGTTTGCACGAAAACCTGGCTGGGGTCGTCAATTGCGATGCCCATAAAATCGGCTCCCACGAAAGTAACCCCGTCATACAGGTCCGCCGGGTCTGTGCCGGGGTAAACCCCATCCTCGCCAGTTGCCGGGAAGACCAGGTCGATGAACGGGCCATAGCCAACCTCGTTGGGCAGCCCACCTGTGTTTGTAAACGTTGCCGTAAAGGTAAATTCCGACCCCAGCGGCACAGCACTTGGAACGCCTAAGGCAAGGCTGGGTATGGCTTCCTGCAAGGGCGCGGGCTCAACCACAACCGGCGCAACCACTTCAGGGGCCGGGGCAGCAATCGCATTTTGGGCCGGAGAAGCGGCCAGGGGCAGGAAGGCCAGGATCAAAATAACAGCCAGGCGCAGAACGATGAACGATGTCTTCATAACCTTCTCCTCAAACAATTTCTTTTAAAAAAACGGGCCGCAAAAACGCGGGCCGGTTTCGCTCTGGCTCCCCACTCAACCTTGCCCTGAAAAAATCTTCAAAGCAGCGACCAATTCAGTCGAATGGATCATTGCCACCCAAAAGCAGATACGAGCATTACAAATTCATGACAATTTTATGCAATATTATTGTAATTGTACCTTTAAAGCACCTGATTTTCTTAATGCTTTCGTAAGGTTACAGATGCCAGGTGGCTATAGCCACCTGGCATCTGTAACCGCTTGCAAAACCCCCGCTGCAATTATGGCCGGACGCTCGGCGATGCCCGAGGTTTGGGCCGCCGCGCCGCGTGGATCGACCTCCATGACCTTGGTCTTGAGTGTGACCGGGACGCCGTCGCGCGTTAATCCACGCAGGCTGCCATCCAGCGGAGATGCAAGCTGTTGGCCATTAATTTCGGCGATGATCTGCCCTTGGCGGACCGGGTCGCCAACCTGCAGGGTTGTGCGGAAGATGCCCGCCGTTGGAGCATAAACGTACCTGTCGCGGGCGTGGCCGCCGAGGGCAACCGGCTCCCCTGCCAGCGGAGCGGAAGCGCCCGAGCGAATGACCCGCCCCAGGTTCTCGCTGCGGCCGGTCTCGATAACCACATCGACGGTTTGAGCGGCCACGAAATTGGGACCCAGGCCGAGGGTCAGCGGCGCGAGTCCGAGCTGCGTTTCGGGCCGGGAATGTTTGCGCATACGCGCATCCACCAAAACAGCCGGAGAGACTTCCTTTAATATCCCATCGAAATCGGCCACCGTCAGCGGGATGAACTGGCGAGTTTCGAGGGCCGGGAGCATTTCGGACAGGTTATCCAGGCGGCGCGCCTCGATACCTTCCAGCCAGGCCTGGCCGTCAAAAACAGCATCGGTAAAAGCCATTTTGCGGCGCGTTGCCGTCGGCTGGGGGGATTCGTGGATGAGAACCGCATAACCGGAACGAAAAAGGAGGTGCGCCGCCGCCGAGGCGACATCGCCGCTGCCGCGCACGAGAATTTTCAGGGAAGTTATCATGACATTCGCTTTATAATAGAAAAAGTATTTTTTGGACGCGGATTTGGCGGATAACTTTGCACAAGCCTGTCATTTCGACAAAGTTGTGTTTCAAGTTAATATCCAAAGAGAATTATAAACGGGTCAGAAGACTGGAATGCCGATGAAATCACTCAAATTTTACGTACTCGAAGGAAATTTTGTCATCCACCGCCTTAAAGCAAACGCTTCCATCCCCAAAGCGGTCTTTGCCAGCCCGTTTTACGCGATTGCCAGGAGCGAAAACGAGTTATCGATTGTCGCAGCAGAACGGATTGCCATCGAAAGCGAAAAAAGCGAACCCGGCTGGAGCGCCCTGCGCGTGGATGCGATGCTGGATTTCAGTGAAACGGGCATCCTGGCCGGGATTTCATCGGCGCTGGCAAAAGCCGGTATCTCCATTTTTGCGGTTTCGACCTTCGATACCGACTACATCCTGATCAGGAGTGAGCAACTCAAGGATGCGAAAGCCGCACTGACCGCCGCCGGGCACAAGTTCGGGCGGACGAAGAAACAGGAAGAAAAGCCCGCCTCGTGGGCGGTTTCGGTGTATCGGGATGTGCTGGAAAGACACATCCCGACCATTCGCAGCCTGTTAACTGAAAAAATCGGCCCGGTTACCTTGTCCACCCTGCGCGGAAAAAATTCGCTCGGGCTTGCGGTAGGGTCAGCCTATGAATTCCTGCCTGCCGCAGTGCGGATCGTTGTCCCGCGCCAGATCTTCGTCGATTTTGTTGTTGAAAACCTGGACCGGGTTTTGCCAAAAGATGCCGAAAAACCAAAAGAAGCTGCGCAGGAGCGCAAAAGCGTAAAGGAAACAAAAGGGAAATGATCCGTATTTTCAGCTTGTGGACTCTTCAGGGCCTGCTGGCCTTTGCCTGGTTGGCATTGCTGCCCTCAGACAGCGGACTTTCCCCGGCGCGCCTGGCCTTGCTGGGGGTTTTGCTGGTTAAAACCGGCTTTTCGGCTGCGTTTGGGCTGGCGCACTCACAGCATATATTGGCTACACGATTTTTGGTGCTGCGAAAATTTGATCCGCTCCTGCCGTTCTTGTGCCTGCTTGGCCTGTTCGCTGCCCCGTTGGCGATCCTGGCGCTGAATGCCCTGGCCGTATACGACACGGGATATTTTTATAGCGCGCTCGCCACCCGCCTGACCCCGATCGCCGCCTGGGTTTCGCTCTCTGCGCTTGAGTACCTTCTATTTAAGTTAATCAAGAGTGGCAAGCTCAAGGCCGTCGCCAATTGGCCAATCCTGATTGCGCTAGTGGTCCTGGTTGTGACTGGCGCGTTCATGATGATCACCCGCCTCGGCCTGACCCCGCTCAAGGACGGTTCTTTCGGCCACCCGGCCCTGCCCGCCCTCGAATGGCATATCCTGCTTGCCCTGGGGCTGGCCTTGTTTGGCCCGCACATCATCCAGGGCATTTCATCTTTACTCAACACAAAACGTCAAACGTTCAACGTTGAACGTTTGACGTTCTTCATTATATATTTTTCCACGCTTGCGCTTTGGCTCATTACCCCGATCCAGGCTGGCTGGTTTGCCACCCCGCCGCGCGCGCCCAACTTTGAAATCTACCCGTTTTCTGATGCGCTGATCTATGCCCAGTACGTTCAGTCTGCCCTGGCCGGGTACGGATTCATGTGGCCGGAAGTGCCCACCCGCCCGTTCTACATTGTCCTGCTCACCTGGCTGCACGCCCTGGGCGGACAGGAATACAGCACCGTCATCGCCCTGCAAACCATTCTGCTGGCCGCCTTCCCACCTGCGCTGTACCTGATTGGCAAGGAAATCGGCGGCAAGCCGCTCGGCCTCGGGCTGGCAGTCCTGGCCATCCTGCGCGACATCAGTCAAAACCAGGCGGCCACCTTTTCCTACAACTACACCTATTCCAAGCTCTACTTTTCAGAGATTCCCGCCGCCCTGCTGATGACGCTCTCGCTCTGGCTGGCCATCCGCTGGGTGCGCCAAAACGCCAGTCCAGGCTGGCTGCCCATCCTGATAGGCGGATTGACCGGGCTGTCCTCCCTGATTCGCCTGCAAAGCGCGGTACTCCTGGCGGCAGTCGTCATTGCCGCCTTTTTCGCGCTGCCCGGCCGCCGCAAAGCGTGGATTCAGGGTACGCTGCTGATGGCCCTCGGCCTGACCCTGGCCCTGACGCCCTGGCTGGTGCGCAACGCGCGCGCCGCGGGCGGGCTGGTTTTCGACAACCCGATTTCGCAGACGATGGTTTTCGCCCGCCGCTGGAGCGGCAGCGCCGGCAACGAAGCCCTACCGAAACTACCCGGCGAAAACGACGCCCAATACTCCAGCCGCATGACCCGCCTGGCGCTCGATTCCTTCCGCGGCGAGCCGGGACGCATCCTGCTCGGCGCGGCCAACCACTTTTTCAACAACCAGTACGCCCTGCTGCTAACCTTCCCCCTGCGCGATAAACTGACCAACCCGGCAGAACTCCTGCGCCCGGCGCACGCCTTCTGGCAGAGCGAAGCCCGTTTCGACGGTAAAAACCTGGTCTTCGTCGCCTTTTACGCCCTGCTGGCGGCCATCGGTATCGGCGCAGCCTGGCAGCGCGCCCGCTGGATCGGCCTGCTGCCGCTCGTGCTGGCCAGCCTCTACAACGCCTGGACCGCGCTCTTCCTCAGTTCCGGCGACCGTTTCATGGTTCCGATCGATTGGGCCGGGACGCTCTACCTGCTCCTGGGATTATTGACCTTCATCAATGCCCTCGCAGGGCGGGATGCTATCCCGCCACAAACCCAGGAAATACCCCCGCCGCACAAGCCGGATTCTGCGCGGGATGCCATCCCACGCCACGCGAACCCGCGCCACCCGTGGCGGGGACTCGTGCTCACCGCCGCCTGTATCCTGTTGCTCGGACTCTCGCTGCCGCTGACGGAGTTCGCCTTCCCGCAAGCGGAACCGTTAAATGCGCCCGGTCTTGCGCCCCAGGGGGGGGAAGTCATCCGCTCTGGCCGCGCCATCTATCCGCGCTACTACGCCGCGGGTGAAGGCGAGCCCGGTACCGCCAAGGCTGGTTACGAGATCAGCGAGGATGCCCGTCTGGTCTTCTTCCTGGTCGGCCCGCAGCCGGGACTGGTCATCCTGCCCAGCGAGGCCGCCCCAGCCGCCTTCCCGCACTGCGCGGACTTGGTCGTGATCGGCCAGGTCGAGGGCAGCGCCTTCCTGGCGCGCAGCATCCTTTTGCAAAACGATGGGCGGGTGGTTCAAATCCCCTGACACGGCGTTTTTCAGCCGATTTCAAGCTACCTAAAAATTCGGGCTTCAAAGTCAACGTTCATCGCTAACCGCCGCAGCAGTTACTGACCATGTAAAACCCAACCCAGATGACCAGGCCCATCAGAACCCCGAAAATGCCAATCAGCAGGCCAATCATCGCCATCCACTTTTTGAGCAGGCCTTTTGAGAGCGATACTCCCCCGGCAATAATGCTGATCAGGCCGCAGGGCAGGGCAAAAATTAGCCCGCCGCGAAAAACAAGGCTTTCCAGCGTAACATCGTAAACACCGTCTTCTGGCGCAGGTCCCAACACTCCGATCAGAAGAATGAGCATCCCGATCAGCAGCAGGATTATTGGGATATTTGCAACGGCAAGAATCTGAACTGGCTTGATTTTTGAAAATTGGAGCATATCGATTCGCATCCCTGAAACCCAGTGACAATTCAAACTGCAAATTTTACAAGGGCAGACCCGTTATTTTTCGCGTTTGCTTTCATTGAGCAAGGCCAGCATTTCGGCGACGCGCCTGGCGCGTGTCTCTTGCCGTTTGGCGCTTTCGATCCAACGGATATAGTTTTTGCGGTAAAAGGTGGGCAAACTATCGAAAAATTCTTTTGCATGGGCATTTTCAGTAAGCGCCTGGACAATATCCGGCGCAAGGTTCTCTTCCTGGGGGCCTTCCAGGCCCAGGCGCACCCTGACACTGGCCCCAATTTCGGTTGCGCTGTCGCGCATCCAGGCCGCGCCCAGGCGCAGGAAATAATCCTGCCCGAGAACGCCCAGGGTGCCCCGGACGGGAAAATCGTTAATCGTTCCGGTTACATGATAGCGCGGTTTCGCACCCCAGGCTTCTGCCGGAGAGAATGGGATTGCGACAAAAGTGAACTTGCCTTCTCTCTCGATAATTGCATCAAATACTTTTTCGCCTGATGTGCCCATGTTATCTGATCTCCTTATCCAATTTCGATCTGCAACGCGACCCAATCCTCCAGCGCCAGGTTCTCGGCCCGCTGTACACTGACGCGGATCGGCACCAGGTAACGCCCGTCCTTTGGAAAAAGGGAGGTCTTCCACTCGGTCGTTCCCAGCCGGGCGCGGACGGGGATGCAGCCCCAGCCATAGCTGACCTGGCCCGCCAGCAGCTTGATGGCCTCGCTCTGCTCGGGCGGCACGGCCACAAACCAGTACGGCGACGGCCCGCGCCAGTAGATGATTTCACCGGTAAAGTCGAGAATCATCGCTCGGCAGCATCCCTGAGCGGGCCAACAATCACCGCGCCGTTTGGCAAAAGCAAACTGCCATGTACGAAAATATAGCCGTCGTAGTAGTCAGCGATTTTGAACAGGCTGGCCCAGAGTTGATGGTTTTCTTCAAACTCCCGGTCCGTCACCATCCCAAGCACGGAATTGGTATGCCGCACGATAAAACCGGCATCTTGTTTGCGCTCGGCTTCGTCATCGAGAGAGGCGATGTAGCCCAGGAAACCTTGAATGTGAGCAGGAATTTGCTCCTGGGGCATCAGGTTGAACGTAACAACATCGCCATTGATGTCCACTGTATAAGATGTGGCGCGTTTGAACAAGCCCCCGTTGCCGCGCGCCGATTTGTAAACATCAGTCAGGTCAACCTTGTCAGTTGGTAGGTAAATTGCCGCATTTGCCGCCATCATACATCTCCAGAATTAGAAAATAGTGCGCCGCCAGGTTAGCGATCTGCCGGAATATACGGAATGAGTCCTTTTTCGTAAGCAATCACTTGAACTTCGCGGGGCATGTAACGGACATCCACCATCATCCCGTTGACCATTAAGTACCAAACCATCGGGTTGCTGTCTATCTTGCTCGGCAAACACCAGTTCGGGTCGAGTTGATGCATTTTCAGCATATCTCGAATCTGTTTTGCTTTGTTTGCGCCGCTGCTCTAGCTGACGCTAAAGGCTGCGCACAATTCGTCTGAGCGCATGTGCGGCGTTTGAGATTTGTCGAAAAGAAAGTTGACCGTGCCGAGCGCATAGACGACTGCGCAGGCCCAACCTTCAGGTTTGCCGCGCAGGAGCGGGGAGGGACGTTTTCGCGCCAGTGTGGCCGCCAAACGGCGCGAAAGGTCGGCGTATTCTTCGTTCAAATGCTGTTTACAGACCGCGTCGGTCAGACTGATAATGGCCGAGTAAAACGGTTCCACCGCAGTTGGGATAGATTCGTTTTTTTTCTTTGGCATTCAAATCACCTCGTGAACTCGAATGAAACGTGGAACACCCTTACCAGCGCCACCCCTGAACGCAGTGAAAGAATGACTTTTCAGGACACACTCACACAATGCTAGACGGCTTTTGTCTCTGGATACATATTCAACATCCTTGAAAGCAATCGAAGTTGAGCAAATGGTTCTAAAACAAGACTCATATCAAATTCATCTTTCAAAATTGCCTTGCCGCCCCAGTCGAGATATTTTTTCAACGTCACTGGTTCCTGGCACAGGCGATGAACTTCTGTTTCTGTAAGCAATAATAACCCTTTGACTTCAGATGATGGAATGGGTGTTCCTTCTGCATTGGCGAAATACATGAGTGATAAGGTTGTTATCCCATCACGATGGTAAGTAACCGCTAGAAACGGAGCAGGTTCTTGCTCTGTTTCATGTTGCCACCGAATACTTGATGGTTCCGCTTCAAGATTATCCCAATCGTAAATATAAGTTGATTGCGGGAAAAGTGGCCTGGTTTGCAAAGTGGTTTCTTCAAATACTTCTCGCACAGCGCATTGCCAGCCAGTTTCATTTCCTTCCTTGTGACCACCAATTCGCACAACGGGTATATTCCCGTTATGCGGTTTTATTCCAATTGTGAATACATACAACCCACCGGAGCGGACATAGGCACCTGCTGTGTTGATTCGTGCGTTTTGTATGTCAAACACCCGTTGAACTCCTATGGTATTTCAAGCGATAATCTATCGTTCAGTTGTCATCGCGGTAGAGCTGCCAGTCGACTCGCCGTCGGCGTTGGCGTCCGGTACTTCAGTTATCTCCACTTTATAGGGGCTTTTGGCCTCGCCGCTTTTGACACTCAAACCGGCCACATCAAAGAGCCATAACTGTCCGCCCACCACTGGCGATTCGGCGTAGCAGGTCGCCATCATTTTTTTCAGGCCCAAATAATTGAAGTTGAGCGCAAAGTATTTGAAGAAATTGCTCTCGAAGGGGTCATCGCAGTTGCAAAAAACGACCTTGCCGCGAAACTGCTCCTTGTAATGGCGCATTTCCGCCTCGATATCCGGCAGTTGGGTGTAAAACTCGTCCGCCTTGTTGCGTTTTGCGTTCTCCAGCAGCTTTGTCGACATAAAGCAAGTCCCTTGGGTGGTTTGGCGATGTGCTTGGGCTGAATTATACCTGCCCCGGTCAGAAGTTGCGCTTTATATAAGAGCATGAACGCGCAACTTCTGAGCATGGGCATTATATACCTGCTTATGGGAAGGATACTAAAAAAACGGAACGGTTCAGCCATCTGCCAGGCAAGTTATTTGATCCATTGAAGCACGGCGCCCTGAATATCCAAAGTTCGCAGGATATTTCCCGCCAAATCGGCTACGACCGTATACTGATAAATATTATCTTGCTCTACACCAACATAATAACAGCAACTATCACTGCTCCAGACCGGGTTTACATAAGATGAGTCTGGCAATTGCTTTAATTGCAAGAGCGCTATACCGAGGGTATCCATATCCAAAACAAAAATTTTGAATAGAGAATCTTCGCTGATACCACTGATGAGTAATGTTTTATTATCTGGGGAAATATTTACTTGCCTAATCTGAAAGATGATGCTCTGGCTGTTCCCGTCAAGAACAAGCTGAGTGGTTTTGGAAAGTGTGTCGTAGTAGTAAATTGAAAAGTCTTGTTTCTGTCCTTTTTCGGATGGAGCATAATACAAAAAGATGATCTTCGAACCATCCCTGCTCCAATCTTGCACTTCAATAAAATAGTCAGGGCTTGTTTCTTTATCGGCAATATTCTCTTTTTTGACTAGATACTCGATATTCCCGCTTTTATCAACCAGGCATAGCGAGGTTGTTGGCTCGCCAGGTGTAGAACAGGCTAAAGCAATTTTAGCGCCATCTGGCGACCATTTTAGCTGTCCTCCAATGCTTCCCATAATTTCGCGATTCCATGTACTCAGTGTGCCAGTGAGCACATCCTTTACATATAAAAAATTGCCATCAAAGTATGCAAATTCCGCACCATCTGATGACAAGGATGTCATGGGTAAAGGCGATTCGATAGTGTGAATCAATACAGGGGAAGTTCCATCTGAATTTGCAAGCTGAACAGTCTCGGATGTATAAATCAGTATTTTGCCGCTCAAATCAACACCGGGAAAGATCAGGGCAGTATCTGCTGTAACAATAATTTGCGTGGTTGGGGTGGGAGTATTGATTTCTAAAGCCGGGGTAGCGGACGCGCCAAAAACCTGGGTACAAGATGTCAGCAAAAACACAATTAATAAAAAGTAATGGTTTTTCATTATCAAATTCTCCAGTGTTGGGGATACAGACACTCCCTCCCTTAGCAACGGGAGGGAGTGTCTGTATTATTCGTTTTTAATTTGACTATGGGCTTGTGAGGTATCTCATCTCGTCCCAATAGACCCGCAACCCGCCACACCAATAACCAGAGACACATTGGTTGCTCAAGCGAAGTTCACCGTAATTATTTGGCAAGTAATCAGAGTATCCCAAATATGCCCATGTCCCTTTACTAACCGCCTGATTTACATTTACATACCAACTATCCTTAACGCCATTTCGGTAAGTGATCCACCAATAACGGGCTGCTGCTTCGCCAGCATCCGGGCGGTATACATACCACTGATATATATTTGCGTAGGTTCTTGCCCACCGCCTGGTTGCAGGATTGCCCGTATCTTGATACATATATTTGCAAGTACCGCTATAACATGACGAAGTAGAAACTGATGTGGGAGTTCCCGAACCGGATAACCAGGTAAGCGGAGCTTCACTAATATAGTACGGCCCCCCCGCCTGTGCAATTATTACATTTGCAAAAACCATCAAACAAGCAACCACAAGGGAAACAAACACCCTCTTGATAGTAGTTTTCATGTTTTTTCTCCTCAATATCAAAACCGTCATTCTTGCCCAACCGGACGATAATCCGAAGGAATTCTAAAAGTATCGGCAACAACAGGCATGTCTATTTCCAAATATGTGAAATTCACCTCAACATATT
The DNA here is from genome assembly GCA_022013685.1 of Anaerolineae bacterium. Classification (GTDB taxonomy): domain Bacteria; phylum Chloroflexota; class Anaerolineae; order Anaerolineales; family Villigracilaceae; genus UBA8950. The sequence continues at coordinate 1,101 of JAKLPV010000075.1, read as the reverse complement.
TTTGACCATCTTCCTCTTGAACATACTTTAGTATCATTCCCGTTTCCTGGTCAATCCAAGCGGTTGCTTGACCTGTTTTATATTGTAGATTTATGATCCATGTTTTTCTTCCCAGGATGCTATCTTCTCCAAGCAAAGAATAAGCGGTAGCCAGGTTGCCTTGCGCAAACCACTCAGGATAGATGTATTCTTTTACTGGAGCAGGGATTAGGAGAGAGAAAGGGTGATTGTAAACTACATCATCTTTTGTCTGCGATAAGCCGCTTGGCAAGACCGAAAGATCGTTAGCAAAGTTTGGCATTTTCCCTTGCGTATAAGATTTACTCTCTTTGTTCAAGTTGTAGATATTCTCACCATCACTAATCCACAAACCTTCGTTAAAGCCAGGCTTCTCTTTGTTGGTAACATCAACAAAAGCCGATAGCGGTTGATATATCACAAATGCATTGATGTAAGATTGTGTTTCTCCCTTCGGCCCGTGCCATACAACCTCTGCCTCCCCCTTAGCGGTCGTCCACTTGGTATGGGAATTTAGAATTAATGAGAGTACTTCATCCTTCTGGCTGGAAGCCTTTGCAGATGGAGACTCCATTAACATGCGCGGTATACCTAACCCTATTGCTAGCAATCCCAATAGGAACCCTGCAACTGCGGAAACAAACCAGTCTTGTCTTTTCATTGGCATTCTCCTTTTCATGAAAGAAAATTTGTGCCATTTTAGTGGGGGTTCTTTTTTCACGCTATGGGGAAAATCCCTGCTTTCTGCAATATGGGGGAAATCCCTACCCTCACTTTTGATGGTCATAGCCCACACGATGGCTTCTGAACGGCTATGAACGCCAATTTTCTGATAAAGGTTCGTAACATGTTTTTCTATGGTCTTTTCGGATATGCAAAGGTGAAGGGAAATCTGCTTATTTGACATTCCCTGAACAAGCAAATCAAGTACATCGTTTTCTCGCTTTGACAAGAGAGGCTTATTGTTTTGGAATAATTGTGTCATCTCTGCTCCTTATTCATCTGCGACGCCAAGCTCTTTTTAGATAGTGCAGGTGTATATTCCCAATCCTTCTTCTCTTTCATCAGCTATATTTTATATAG
>JAKLPV010000074.1 GCA_022013685.1 Anaerolineae bacterium | reverse complement strand
CGCCCAGGCCTTCAACGAGATGGGCATGACCTATGAACGCGCTCGCAGCCAGGCAAACCATGCGCTGGCGCTGGCCCGCCTGGGCCAGCGGGAAAAAGCAGCCGCCCTTTTACTGGAAACCCAAAATTTGTTTGTTTCACTGGGCAACGAAGCCTGGATCGCGCACACCGACCTGCAGCGCGCCGAGATACTGGGGCAGGATGGTCAATACGACCAGGCCAGATACTTGGCGCTCAAGGCAGCCCAGGCCTATCAAAAACTTGGAATGAAGACCAAGCAAGCCTATGCTCATATCATCTGCGCCAATTTCTGGGCAGAGAACAGGCAATGGACTCAAAGCTTGCAAGAGATCCAGACGGCGAGTGAAGTACTTGTTGATCTGGCAGCTCCCTGGCTGCATCAACGGATAGACACTTGCCTGGGCCGTGTTTACGAGGGGCTGGGAGAAATTCCCAGGGCGGTCGAACATTACCAGAAAGCCACCAGCGCGATCGAGCAAATGGCAGCTGCGCTTACGGCCGATGAACACCGCACCGCTTTTGTTACCGACAAACTGACCCCCTACGAGGCGCTCGTCAGCTTATACGCGCAAGAAAATCCGGCCCTGGCTTTTACCTGGGCTGAACAGGCCAAGTCGCGCGCCCTGGTAGATCTGCTGGCTGCCGGGGTTCGCCCTCGCTTGCACATTGATGACGATATGGATGCCCGCCGGGCGGAACGGCTGCAAGCGATTCGGGATGAGTTGAACTGGTTGTATACCCGCCTGACGCGCGGCGCGGAACCGGGCGAAACCGGAGCGCCGGCTGCCAGCCCCGAAACCTGGGCAAAGATCGAAGAACGCGAACAGGAGGCCACCTCCATCTTGCGCGCCTTGCAAGGCCGCCACGCCGAGGATCTTTCGCTGATCCGAACAACACCTTTGACACCCGCAGATATCCAATCTGATTTGCCGGAAGGCACAGCGCTGCTGGAATATTTTATCGCTCGCGGGCAGATCACCGCCTTTGTCATCACCCGCGACGAAACCCATTCTTACCCGGCAATCGCTTCCCTTTCTGATGTGCTGGCCTTGCTGGAAAACCTGGCCTTCCAGTTCTCCAAATTCCAGTATGGGCCTTCTTATTACGAACGGCACCGCGCGACGCTTTTGCAGAGCACACAGGAAATCCTGACCGGGCTTGGGCAAAAACTACTCATCCCCCTGTGGGACAAATTATCAAACACAAACAGCATTATCATCGTTCCGCATGGCCCATTGCATTCATTACCCTTCCAGGCCTTACGCATCAAGGATCGTTACCTGATCGAAACCCACGCCGTATCCCATGCGCCGAGCGCTGCTGTATTGAAATTTTGCTGGAAGAAACCCGCCCCACCCGAAACGGGGAAACCTGTGCTGGTGGGTGTTCCCGATGAGCGTATCGCGCATGTCACGGATGAGATCCAGGCCCTCGCAGAGCTATTTGGGGATTCTGACGTTTTGCTTGGCGAACAGGCAACCTTTGAGCGTGTCTGCCAGCTGACATCATCTTGTGGAGTATTTCACCTCGCCGCGCACGGTTTGTTCCGCCCGGAAGCGCCGCTCTTATCCTCCATTCGCCTTGCCGATCGCTGGCTGGCGGTGCAAGACATTTACAACCTTGACCTGAGCGCCACGCTGGTGACTCTAAGCGCCTGCGAAACGGGTTTGGGGCACGATGCCGGAGGCGATGATCTGGTGGGGCTGGTGCGAGGCTTTCTGTATGCCGGCGCCGCTTCACTCGTTGTCAGTCTGTGGACAGTCGATGATGAATCCATGACGCGCCTGGTGACAGATTTTTATTCCCGCTGGTTGGCAGGCCTCTCCAAAGTCCAGTCGCTGCGCCATGCCCAAATCGCGTTACTTAAAGAGTATGAACATCCGTATTATTGGGCGCCTTTGATCCTGGTAGGCAACCAAAAGTAAACTTGTCGTTCGTTTGGAGGCAGTCATGAAAAGGTCCGTTTTCCTTCAAAGCCAGATGTTTATTGGTTTGATTGTGTTAAGCGCGCTTATCTTAGCAACATTCGGTTCTGCCAACGCAAGCACAACACAAATATCCGATCCGCCTTCAGATCAGGTTGCCATAAAACTAAAACCTGGCGTGGCGATCGGCGCCATCCTGACTCGTTATAACGCAACCCTGCTCGGGACGATCACAGAAACCAACCTTTACTTTTTGCAGCTTCCCGCCGGGCAAACCGCAGGCCAAGTATTGCCCGGCTTGAATGCCGATCCGGATCTGTTCTACGCAGAACCGAACTATTACAGCGATGGTTCGCCCGGCGGCGGAGCCATCTTGTTCAGGGCGCACATGGCTCCTTTAGCTGAAGCCATTTTATTCCGGGCGCATACCGACCAGTTGACCCCAAGCGGTCAACCCGACCAGTGGGCCTGGGACAAGATCAGGCTGGCCGATGCCCAGAAAATATCCACGGGTCAGGGCATTGTCGTCGCAGTCCTGGATACGGGTCTGGCGGCAGACCATCCGCTGGTGCGAAGTTCCATTTTGGCCGGTTACGACTTTGTGGGCATGAAAAATGCCATATACGATACCGGTAACAACCTCGATGACGATAACGACGGCCTGGTGGATGAGGATTTTGGGCACGGCACGCATGTATCCGGAATCATCCTGACTGGCGCTCCCGGCGTCCAGATTATGCCGATTCGGGTTCTTAATTCTGACGGCGTGGGGACCTACTGGGAGGTCGCCGCAGGGATCCGTTTTGCCGTTGACCACGGCGCGGACATTATCAACATGAGTTTGAGCGCGCCTCGCTTAACGCCTTCCCTGATCGAGGCCCTAAACTACGCGGCCTCGCGCGGTGTTATTGTGATCGCCGCTGCCGGAACCGGCGTCGGCCCGAACTACCCGGCAGGTCATGCCGCGCAACCCTTTGTGGTTGGGGTGGGGGCCACGGATCAAAACGATGGAATTGCCTGGTTCTCAGGCGGGCTCGCTGCCGACACCGATATTTTTGCTCCCGGTGTGGATATTTACAGCGCTTTTCCCTACGATAACTTTGCCCTGGGCAGCGGAACATCCATGTCTGCCCCGATGGTTTCTGCCGAGGCCGCCCTGCTGATGTCGCGCTACCCGGATTGGAGTCCGGCGCAGGTCATCGAGCGCATTTTCGAGAAGACCTTGCCTGTGCAGAACGCTTCTGTCGGACGCGTCGATCTTTCATCTGCCCTGAATACCGGCATAGGGGTCAGCTACACTGTTGGCGACAATGGCACGACCAACGATGGCAACATTAAACCCCACATCAGGCTGATTAATAACACCCCCGAAAATATTCCTTTAAGCGAGCTAAAAATCCGCTACTGGTACACGATCGACACAGACCAGATGCAAACTTTCCACTGTGATTACGCCCTTTTCGGGTGCGCCAACCTTACCGGCGCTTTTACCCGCTTGCCAGGCGACAGCCCAAACAAAACCGCAACCTCTGATACCTTCGTTGAAGTTGGCTTTACCGGCAATGCCGAGAACTTGCCGGGAGGCGGCCAGGGTGATATGTACCTGCGCATCAACAAAAACGATTGGAGTGATTACAACGAGGTCAACGACTATGCCTACAATGGAAACTTGACCACCTTCGCTCCCTGGAAAAACATAACCGTCTATCGGAACGGCGCGCTGATTGCAGGGCTGGAGCCCATCGCAACAAATACCACTATGCCGCCGCCAAACCCCACACTGACACAAACGTCTGGCCCGCCGATGCCTACATATACAGTGACAACCGTCCCTGCGACCGCCACGCGGACAAACACGCCCGTCCCCAGCCCCACCGCAACATCTGCGCCAGCTACTGCCACGCAGACAAAAACGCCCAACCCCAGCCCCACGGCAACCTTCACGCGCACATCCACACCCGCCCTGCCAACCGCGACACGCACATCGACGCCTGTGCCTGCTACAAATACAAAAACCAGCACACCCCAGGCTGCCACACCAACGGCACAGGCGGGGATTACCTCTGTCAAGTTACAATACAAGGCAAACAGCACGGCGTCCAACAGTCCGAGTATTTCACCACATTTGATGCTGTTCAATACCGGGTCAGCCGGTATCCCGCTGACCGAAATCAAAATCCGTTACTGGTTTACGGTCGATGGCGATAAACCCCAAAGTTACTGGTGCGATTATGCCGGCCTGGGATGCGGGAACATTACCAGTCAGTTCGTCTATTTGGCAACCCCGCGCGCAGGTGCTGACCACTACCTGGAAATTGGTTTTACCTCAGGAGCCGGCGTCCTGGCTCCCGGCGCCAATACCGGCCAGGTTCAAGGTCGCTTCTCCAAAAATGATTGGAGTGCTTATACACAAACGGGCGATCACTCTTTCGACCCGTTGAAAACCCAATTTGCCGATTGGGCGAAGATAACAGTTTATCGAAACGGGATCCTGATATGGGGAATCGAACCATAAACTCTCGAGTCTGTAAAAACGAAGAAAAACTGTCCTTGCAAAAGGGCAGTTTTTTTCTTTAAAGGTTTGTCATGTATTTATTTTTATTTTTTCTTCTCTATAGGTATAAGCGCGGGAACTTGCCCAATGCGCTTGATATGTCGTGAGCCATCCTCATGCTGATTTTTGGATGTGATGGAAATGATAGAAAGGAGAAAATGTCGTCAAATCGAATATCTTTACTTTCTATAACCGTTTGTATTCCTTTGAAAATTCAGTAATCAATAGAGGAGATCGAAATGACTCACAATCGAATTCGAATATCTGATCTAAAACATGGAGCGACTTTGTTTTTAGGGGTTCTGGTACTCGTCTCCATCCTGCTGGCTTCCCTGTCCTTCCCCGTAAGCCCGGTTTCTGCCCAGGCCTCGCCTGCGGTGTTCCGGGTTGATGCGCAGGGCAACATCACCAAAAATGGTGTGATCTACCCGGTTCGCGGCGCATCCTGGTTCGGGCTTGAAGGACGGCATGAGCCATCCAATGACCCGACCAACCCGAGCGGCGCTCCAATGGAGCAGTACATCGGCAACGTCTTCTGGGCGCCGAGCAACCGCACCATCGCACAGGATGTGGCTGAGTTCAAGGCCATGGGCATCAACGTCATCCGGCTCCCCCTGGTCCCCCAGACCCTGGACCCCAACAACCCGCAGGGACGCGAACCGTATCTCAAGAATACTGCCTCCGTTCGAATCGCCAACTCCCGGCTGGCGCTCGAGACAGTCATCAAGGCCCTGGACGCGGCTGGCATTGATGTCCTCCTGGATATCCACTCCTGCTCGAACTACGTGGGCTGGAGAGCCGGCCGTCTGGACGCGCGTCCGCCTTACGCCGACTTCGACCGGGACAACTACGATTTCAAACGCGAGAACTACTCCTGTGCCGCAAGCGGCAACCCGAGCAGCGTGACCACCACGCACCCCTACAACGAGACGATGTGGCTGAACGACCTGCGCACGCTGGCCGGCCTGGAGGCACAGCTCGGCGTCAGTAATATCATCGGCATCGATATCTTCAACGAACCCTGGGACTACACCTGGCAAGAGTGGAAGACACTCACCGAACACGCCTACCAGGCGATCAACGAGGTGAATCCCAATGTGCTGATTTTCGTTCAGGGCATCTCGGCAACCGCCGGCAACCAGGATGGCAGCCCGACCACCATCACCCAGGTGCCGCACGGAAGTACTGAGACCAACCCCAACTGGGGTGAGAATCTGTACGAGGCCGGCGCCAACCCGCCGAATGTCCCGAAAGAGCGGCTGGTGTACTCACCGCACACTTATGGCCCATCGGTGTTTGTGCAAAAAACGTTCATGGATCCGTCCCAGCCGCAGTGTGCAGGCCTGGAAGGCGACGCCGCCGGCGAAGCAGAGTGCAACATCATAATCAACCCGACACTGCTCCGGCAGGGATGGGAAGAGCACTTCGGCTACCTGAAGGACATGGGGTACGCCATCGTGATCGGCGAGTGGGGCGGCAACATGGATTGGCCGCGTGGCAAGTCTAACCTGCGCGACCAGGCCCGCTACAGCTACCTGACCGACGACACTGTCGATGAACAGTGGCAAAACGCCTTTGTGGACTACCTGATCGATGAAGGCATTACAGATACCATCTACTGGTCGGTCAATCCGGAATCCGGCGATACGGGTGGTCTCTACACCACTCCCTACGACCCGGTCTCGAACACCAGCGGCTGGGGCACATGGGGCGCCTTAGACTCGACAAAGATGGCCCTGTTGAACAGACTCTGGAACGCGGTACCGCAGCCACCAACGGCCACCCCAACCCACACAAATACCCCCGGCGGCCCAACGAATACTCCAATCCCGCCGACCAACACTTCGGTGCCGCCCACCAGCACCAACACTCCCGTCAGCGGCGCGCTGAAAGTTCAGATAGTCACCGGCGGCACCGATAACAACCAGCAGACAGCCTTCCACTACCGGGTACAAAACGGCGGCTCGAGCGCAGTATCCAACGTCTCGGTACGCCTTTACTTCACCCTGGATGGTTCTCAATCTGCCTCCAGTTATGTGCTCGAAAAATATTACGACCAGTCTGGCGCAGCCACCGTATCCGGCCCGACGCAGCTTTCTGGTTCCACCTACTACTTCACCGTCAACTACGGCAGCACTTCACTGGCTGCGGGCGGTTCGTGGGAGTACCATACTTCTCTGCACCTGAACAACTGGAGTAACAACTACGCATCCAGCAACGACTGGTGGCGCGCATCCGGCAGTCTGCCCGCCAGTTACACCGATTGGACGAACATCCCGGCTTACGTGAGCGGCTCGCGCAGATGGGGCAGCGAACCCGGCGGAATCAATCCCACCGCTACCAACACGTCGGTTCCTCCCACGGCTACCAACACCCCAGTCCAGCCGACAGCAACACGCACAAATACGCCGGTCGGCCCAACTGCCACCAATACCCCGGTTCCTCCCACTGCCACGCGCACGAACACACCCGTTCCGCCAACGGCCACCCCAACCGGTTCTGCCGCTTCCTGTGCGGTTTCCTATACCATGAATGACTGGGGTTCCGGGTTCACTGCCAATGTGACCATCAGCAATAACGGTTCATCCGCCATCAATGGCTGGACGCTGGCCTGGGCTTTCCCCGGCAACCAGATCATTACCAACCTGTGGAGCGGCTCATACACCCAGAGCGGACAGTCTGTATCCGTCACCAACCTGGGTTACAACGCCAACATCCCCCCGAGTGGCAGCGTGAACTTTGGTTTCAATGCCAACTACAGCGGCACAAATGCCAAACCCACCAACTTTACCTTGAATGGCGTTGCCTGTAGTTCACAGTAAATCTCCTCCTCGCTCCCCGTGGTGTTGGCACGGCTTGCCGTGTCCAACACCACGGCTTTATCTGGACAAGCACAGAAGCAAGGACACTCCACAATGAATATCAAGAAAATCCTCCCGTTTTTAAAGATCCTCATTCCGCTGGTCCTGCTGACCTGTATCTTGGCCAACCTGTATATGCCCGCCCTGGCGGCGCCAAGCGGAGAAAGGCTGCGAAACCTGGCCGGACAGTTTCTCATTGGTTATGCATCGAGAGATAACTTTGCCAGCATCTCTGATGCAGCCATCTACCAGGAGACAGCCCGCACCGAATTTAATTTCCTGACCCCAGAAAATGCTATGAAATGGGGCGTCATTCATCCACAACAATCCACTTACAGTTTCGCTGGAGCCGATCAGCAAGTCCAGTTTGCCCAGGCCAACAATATGGAGTTGCATGGTCACACCCTGGTCTGGCACAGCCAATTGCCAAACTGGGTCAGCAATGGCAGTTGGACAGAATCCAGCCTCACCAGCGCCATGTATGATCACATTGATACAGTAATGGGACGCTACCAGGGCCAGATCGCCATCTGGGATGTGGTCAACGAAGCCTTCAACGAAGATGGCTCTTACCGTACTTCCGTTTTTTACAACGCCATCGGACAGAAATATATCGAACTGGCCTGCCAGCGCGCCCGCTCTGCCGACCCGAATGCAAAATTAATCTATAACGATTACAACATTGAAGCCCTGGGAAGTAAATCCAACGCTGTTTACAACATGCTGGCAGATTTCGTCAATCGCGGCATTCCTGTTGACGGTGTCGGTTTTCAGATGCACCTGACCAGTGGAGGCATCAACTATTCCAGCCTGGTCAGCAACATGCAGCGGTTTGCCGATCTCGGATTGGAAATCTATATCACTGAAATGGATGTTCGTTACACCACACCCATCTCGCAAACCGACCTGAATAACCAGGCCACGATTTACCGCAACGTGCTCAATCGCTGTTTGCTGCAACCTGCCTGCAAAGCCTTTCAGATATGGGGCTTTACCGATAAATATTCCTGGATACCAGAGACTTTCCCCGGGCAGGGCGACGCGCTCATTTTTGATAGCAATTATGCCCCGAAGCCTGCTTATTATTCCCTGCAATCAGAATTAATTACCAATCCGCGCGCCACAGCCACTCCCTGCGTGAATTGCACACCCACGCACACATCCACAGTTGCTCCGCCGACCAACACACCGGTACCACCCACCATTACCAACACACCCGTCAGCGGCGCGCTGAAAGTTCAGATAGTCACCGGCGGCACCGATAACAACCAGCAGACAGCCTTCCACTACCGGGTACAAAACGGCGGCTCGAGCGCAGTATCCAACGTCTCGGTACGCCTTTACTTCACCCTTGATGGTTCTCAATCTGCCTCCAATTATGTGCTCGAAAAATATTACGACCAGTCTGGCGCAGCCACCGTATCCGGCCCGACGCAGCTCTCTGGTTCCACCTACTACTTCACCGTCAACTACGGCAGCACTTCACTGGCTGCGGGCGGTTCGTGGGAATACCATACTTCTCTGCACCTGAACAACTGGAGCAACAACTACGCATCCGGCAACGACTGGTGGCGCTCCACGGGCACATTACCAGCCAGTTACACCGATTGGACGAACATTCCGGCTTACGTGAGCGGCTCGCGCAGATGGGGCAGCGAACCCGGCGGAATCAATCCCACCGCTACCAACACGTCGGTTCCTCCCACGGCTACCAACACCCCAGTCCAGCCGACAGCAACACGCACAAACACGCCGGTTGGCCCAACTGCCACCAATACCCCGGTTACTCCCACTGCCACACGCACGAACACACCCGTTCCGCCGACGGCCACGCCGACCGGTTCTGCCGCTTCCTGTGCGGTTGCCTATGCCATGAACGACTGGGGTTCCGGGTTCACTGCCAATGTGACCATCAGCAATAACGGCTCATCCGCCATCAATGGCTGGACCCTTGCCTGGACTTTCCCTGGCAGCCAGATCATTACCAACCTGTGGAGCGGCTCATACACCCAGAGCGGACAGTCTGTATCCGTCACCAACCTGGGCTACAACGCCAATATCCCATCGAATGGCAGCGTGAACTTTGGTTTCAATGCCAACTACAGCGGAGCGAATGCCAAACCCGCCAACTTTACATTGAATGGCGTTGCTTGCAGTTCGAATTAAGGGCTTGTTTTAAGAATTTCTAGCGCAAAGGATGAACACGATGAAAAGTCTACAGAAAATCTACTGGCTGGCTGTTGTTCTCCTAATGCTGGCTGTGCTTGCCTTGCCTACCGGGCCGTCGCAGGCGCAAGCAGCAGCGGGGTTTCACATTAGCGGCAGGAACCTGCTCGATGCAAATGGAAATAACTTCATCATGCGCGGGGTCAGCCATGCCCATACCTGGTACCCATCTCAAACCAGCTCGTTTGCGAACATCAAGGCAACCGGGGCGAACACCGTCCGCGTAGTGCTTAGCGGAGGCCGCTGGACAAAAAATACGGCCAGCGACGTTGCCAACGTAATCAACTTGTGCAAAGCAAACAAACTGATCTGTGTGCTCGAAAACCACGACACGACCGGGTACGGTGAAGATGGCGCGGCAGTCAGTCTGGCGCAAGCCGTCGCATACTGGAAAGAAATCCAGAGTGTCCTGACCGGACAGGAAGCCTACATCATCATCAACATTGGCAACGAGCCATACGGAAACAACAACGCTTCGGCCTGGGTCAATGCCACCAAAAACGCCATTGCCGAACTGAGAAGCGCCGGCTTCGAACACACCATCATGGTTGATGCGCCCAACTGGGGCCAGGATTGGTCTTTCGTGATGAGAGACAACGCCGCCAGCATTTTCGACAGCGACCCGGACAAAAACCTGGTTTTCAGCATCCACATGTACGGGGTATTCGATACCGCCAGCGAAGTTCAAAGCTACGTCTCGACCTTTGTCAGCGCCGGGCTGCCGCTTGTGATCGGCGAATTCGGCCACAACCACTCTGACGGGAATCCGGATGAAGACGCCATCATGGCCCAGGCGCAAGCCAACGGTGTTGGGTACATCGGCTGGTCCTGGAGCGGAAACGGCGGCGGCGTCGAATATCTCGATATGGTGACCAGTTTCAATCCGGCCCAGTTGACATCCTGGGGAGAACGAATCGTCAATGGCGCGAATGGGATCAAGCAAACATCCCAGGAAGCCTCGGTCTATGGAGGCCCTACCAGCACCCCTTGCGCCAACTGTACCCTAACTCACACCTTCACGCCTGTACCTCCAACCAATACGCCTACCGTGACCCACACCCCCAATGTCAATGGCGCGTTGAAAGTACAGCTTGTAACGGGCGGAACCGACAACAACCAGCAGTCTGCCTTCCACTACCGGGTGCAGAATACCGGTGCGAGCGCGGTCTCCAACATCTCTGTCCGCATCTACTTCAGCCTGGATGGTTCGCAGGCGGCTTCCAAATATGTCCTCGAAAAATATTATGACCAGTCTGGGGTGGCGACGATTTCCGGCCCCACGCAGGCATCCGGTTCCAGCTACTATTTCACCGTCAACTACGGAACGAAATCCCTTCCTGCTGGCAGCGCCTGGGAATACCACACTTCCATGCACCTGAATGACTGGAGCAACAACTACTCGGGAAGCAATGACTGGTGGCACACCACCGGAACAATGCCCGCCAGCTATGTGGATTGGACAAGCATCCCGGCTTACGTGAGCGGCTCGCTCAACTGGGGCAGCGAACCTGGCGGCGGCCCCACCCATACTCCCACAGCCACCGGAACGATAACCCGCACACCCACCGCAACACCCTCCGCTTCTCGCACGCCCACGCCAACAACCTGCCCAATGGCGACAGCCGAGCCGTTGCGGGTCGAGCCGGTAACGTCTCCCAGCGATCAGACCACACAGGTTATCACCGTCCGCGCCAACAACAGCGATTCAGTCACCGTGGCGCTTGAATCGGGCAGCTTTACAGTCACCGGTGATTTCACCACGTCCAACCCGGCCTTGGTGACGGTGTCGCTGCTCCCGAACACGGAACATCATCTCACCGTTTCAGCTCACATCAAGAATTTCGTCGGCCCCGGCGGCTGCACCTATGGCGGCTATACCATTTCGATGAGAAACGACCGCTATGGAATGCCATTGACCATCGTCCAGTCTGATGTCACAAACCCAACTCTCACGCCCACACCCACCATTACCCCCACCCACACGCCCACCCAACACCCCGGTGCAGCCTGCGCAGTGACCTATTCGATGAATGATTGGGGATCCGGTTTCACCGCCAACGTAACCATCGCCAATAACGGTTCAACTGCCATCAATGGCTGGACGCTGGCATGGGCTTTCCCTGGCAGCCAAACCATCACCAACCTGTGGAGTGGAAGTTATACCCAGAGCGGGCAATCTGTATCGGTCACGAACCTGGGCTACAACGCCAATATTCCACCGAATGGCAATGTCAATTTTGGCTTCAATGCCAATTACAGCGGAGCAAATGCCAGGCCTGCAGTTTTCAGCCTGAACGGCTCGCTTTGTAGCGTGAATCCCTAGGCCAACATGAAAGGAGTTTCTTAATTAATTTATTCATACTGTCCAAAGTTGATGACCAAATGGCTTATTTAATCTGTTTCAAAATGTCTCTTCGTTAGAGTGAGGCACTCATATAAAGGAGAATGAAATGCTACACAACATAAAAATGCGCTCGTCGTGGCTCTCCATCTTAGTGCTGCTTGCGCTTGTTTTCGGAGCACTGCCCGTCCAAACAGCAAGCGCCATCAACACTCCCTGGCTTTCTGTTTCCGGGAAAAATATCAAAGACCCCAATGGCAATAATGTGATTTTGCGGGGTGTCTCGCTCGTCGATGTCGGCGTGGCTGACTCGCGGGCACGCAATGCCCGGGACCTAATCGATATGGCTACTGACAATGCCAATGGTTGGTATGCGCGCGTTGTCCGTTTGCCGGTCTACCCGGATGCCATTGATGAAACACCCGGCTGGCGGGCCAACCCGGATGCCTATTTCACCAACCATCTCGATCCGGCAGTGCAGCGCTGTATCAGCAAGCAAATTTACTGCATCATCGATTGGCACTATATCAAGGATTACAACTCCGCAGAAGTAGACACGGCCACCCGCGCCTTCTGGAATTACGTTGCCCCCAAATATGCCAATACCCCGAACGTGATTTTCGAACTCTACAACGAGCCGATCAACCCCGATAACTGGAGCACCTGGAAAACCGTTGCGCAGCCCTGGGTTAATATCATCCGTTCCCATGCGCCCAACAACCTGATTCTGATCGGCGGCCCGCGCTGGTCGCAGAACGTCGCCGAAGCGGCCACAAATCCCTTTAGCGGCAGCAACCTGGTTTATGTCGCTCATATCTACCCGGAACATGGCGGCCAAAGCACCTGGGATTCGTGGTTTGGGAATGCATCCAACACTGTGCCGTTTTTCATCACCGAATGGGGCTGGCAGAACGGCGGAAACACGCCCACCAGCGGCACCCTCTCGGGATATGGCACACCCTTCAGCCAATATTTGGATGCAAAAGGCGTAAGTTGGACCGCCTGGGTCTTCGACCTTTACTGGCAGCCGATCATGTTCGATCTAAACTGGAACCTGCTTGGCGGCGAGAATTACATGGGCCAGTTTACAAAAGATTTCCTTTACCTGCACCGCAATGACAACCTGCCCGGCGGCAGCAGCCCAACAGCCACCAATACCCCCGTAGGGCCGACGGCTACCCCTGTCGGGCCGACAAACACACCAGGTAGCGGCGGCGCGCTGAAAGTGCAACTGAAATCGGGTGGAACCGACAACAACCAGCAGTCAGCCTTCCACTACCGGGTGCAGAATACCGGCGCGAGCGCAGTATCCAACATCTCTGTCCGCATCTACTTCAGCCTGGATGGTTCGCAGGCGGCTTCCAAGTATGTCCTGGAAAAATATTATGACCAGTCTGGGGTGGCGACGATTTCAGGCCCCACGCAGGTCTCCGGTTCCAGCTACTATTTCACCGTCAACTACGGAACAAAATCCCTGCCTGCTGGCAGCGCCTGGGAATACCACACTTCCATGCACCTGAATGACTGGAGCAACAACTACTCGGGAAGCAATGACTGGTGGCACACCACCGGAACAATGCCCGCCAGCTATGCGGATTGGGCCAGCATTCCGGCTTACGTGAGCGGCTCGCGAGTCTGGGGCAGCGAACCAGGTGGAATCAATCCCACCGCCACCAATACGCCGGTTCCCCCCACAGCCACCCGCACGAACACGCCGGTCGGTCCGACAGCGACTCGCACCAACACACCCATCGGCCCAACCGCCACCCGCACCAATACATCTGTCCCGCCGTCTGCGACCCCCACCACGGGTTCTGGAGGTTCCTGCGCTGTGACCTATGCGATGAATGATTGGGGCAGCGGATTCACCGCCAACCTGACCATCACCAATAACAGCGCCACCCCAATCAATGGCTGGACCCTGGCCTGGAGCTTCCCCGGCAACCAGGTCATCACCAACCTGTGGAACGGTTCCTATACCCAGAGCGGGAAATCCGTTTCGGTCGTCAACGCCAGCCACAATGCCGGAATTTCCGCCAACGGCGGCACTGCCAGCTTTGGCTTCAATGCCAATTACAGTGGCGCAAATGCAGCGCCAGCCAGCTTTACGCTGAATGGTGTAGTTTGCGGCGGCAGCGGACCAACCGCTACAAATACTCCCGTAGGCCCAACAGCCACACGCACGAATACGCCGGTCGGCCCAACAGCCACCCGTACAAATACGCCAATTGTCCCGACTGCGACCAATACACCGATAGGCCCGACACCCACCAACCCGCCTCCCGGAACGCATCTGGACAATCCCTTTGTTGGAGCGACATTCTACAAGAACGTCGACTATGCCGTTTCTGTTAATGCCGCTGCCGATGTTACCGGAGGCACACTCGGCGCAAAAATGCGTCAGGTCGCCAACTTCCCAACCTTTGTCTGGCTCGATACCATTGATGCCGTCCATGGCACGAACGGTTACGCCCGCAGCCTGGCAAGTCACCTCGACCAGGCCCTGACCCAGGGCGCCAACGCCATCGGTATCGTCATCTATGACCTGCCCAACCGTGACTGTTCTGCGCTGGCTTCCAATGGCGAATTGCTGATTGCTGAGAACGGTTTGAATCGCTACAAAACCGAGTACATCGACGTAATCTACGGCGTTATCAGCCAGTCGAAATACAGCAACCTGCGCATCATCATGGTGATTGAGCCGGATTCCCTGCCCAACCTGATCACCAACCTGAGCTTCGCCAAGTGCGCCGAAGCCCAATCGACCGGCGCATACGTTCAGGGTGTCCAGTATGCGGTTGGCAGGTTACGTTCGATCAGCAACACCTACGCTTACATCGACGTAGCCCACGCTGCCTGGCTTGGTTGGCCCAATAACTTTGGCCCGTTTGTTACCTTGCTCAAGCAGGTTGGTACTGGCATCACCGGTGGCAACAGCAAAGTCGATGGTTTCATCAGCAATACTGCCAACTACAACCCGGCTGATGAACCCTTCCTGGATGCCAATACCATGATTGGCGGAAATCCCGTCCGATCGCTGCAAGGCTGGTACGACTGGAATGCTTACATCGACGAGCAGCCGTATCTCGCAGATCTGAAAGCCGCGCTGACCAGCGGCAGTGATGCCTACCCGACCTCGATCGGCATGTTAATTGACACATCCCGCAATGGTTGGGGCGGCGCCAACCGGCCCGCTACCGTCAGCCTCTCGACCAACCTGACAACCTACGTTATGGAAAGCCGCGTCGATCAGCGCATTCACAAAGGCAACTGGTGTAACCAGAGCGGCGCCGGTATCGGCGCGCGGCCCACAGCCAATCCGATGACCGGTATCGATGCTTTCGTGTGGGTCAAACCCCCCGGAGAATCTGATGGCTCAAGCTCATTGATCCCCACCGGCCCGGATAACCCCGGCGGTAAGGGCTTCGACCGCATGTGCGACCCGACCTATACCGGGAATACCCTGAACGGCGGCAATCTTTCAGGAGCCTTACCAAACGCCCCGGTCTCTGGCCGCTGGTTCCAGGAACAGTTCGAGGAGCTTGTCCAGAACGCCTACCCGCCATTCCCCTAATTCTGCTCAGGCCCATCTATAGCGATCCGATAAAACAGTAATACTGATGCAAAAAATGACCTGGGGCTGTCCGATTTTTTGGACAGCCCCAGGTCTGCATATTGTGAAAATAATAATTGCACGGTGTCACAACCGCCGCACAAAGGCCAATCGCCCTCTCTACGCAGGCCTGTTCGAGAGCGATTGGTCCAGCATCTTGAAGCGCAGTCTGCCAGCCACGCTTGCGTTTACGCGCATCCCAGCGGGCCAACGGAACTGAAATGTGCCCTATCGATTTCTTTCCATGCGGCACCAGGTGGCTGGTATGCGCCAGCGAAATTATCCAGGCAAATTGTGTCGGAGAGACCATTTCTACGCTCTCCGACACAATTTGCTAGGAATGCTTTTTTCTCATATAAAACAGGCTTTGAATTCCAATGAAAACCAGCGTCAACACGCCAACACCGATGCGTGTCCACCACGAGCTCAGTGTACCGTTAAACTGGAGTATGGAGACGATTGTGCCATTGATCAGAACCCCGAACAAAGTACCGATTACATTTCCGGCACCGCCAGTTAACATCGTGCCGCCTATCACCACAGATGCGATGGCATCCAATTCCATCCCTGGAGCATAGCCTCCATAACCTGAGAGCAAGGAAATGCTGAACACAATCCCTGCCAGAGCGGAACAAAAACCGCCGAAGGCATATACGAGAAGCTTTGTACGTGCAACCGGCAATCCCATTAGCATTGCAGATTGTTCATTATTGCCAATGGCATAAACAGTTCGGCCAAAGCGTGTGAAATTCGCCAGGTAAATTGCCACCATCAACAGCACCGGGCCGACAAGGGAAGGAATATATACATACGCCTTTTCGAAGAAAGGGATATTAATTTTGGTTAATGCCAAGTAACGATAGAAAGGATCCTTAATGGTTAGAGATGAAAGGGTGATGATGAAAGCCATCCCGCGTGCAAAAAAGAGGCCCATCAAAGTTACGATGAACGGTTCCACCTTGAGGTAATGAATAATACTTCCCTGGGCAAGCCCGAATACAAAACCCATTAGTAACATTAATATCATCACAACTACAGGGTTAAAGCCATGTACAAGCAACGCAGCTGATGCGGCAGATGTTAGGGCAATCATGCCGGCCACAGAAAGGTCAATCCCCTTGGTCAGGATAACAAACGTCATTCCAATGGATACAATCAACAAAGCGGCAGTGTTGATGAACAAATTAAAAAACACCTGCGGTTTTTGCATTGTAGGATATAACTGGCCGCCAATAAAGTAGACCAGGATAAATATTGTTATAGTGGCCAGCAGGGGACCATTATTCAACAGAAAAAATTTAATTCGTTGCATCATGTCGGGGTCCTTTTCGCTCTGTAATTCTGTTCAAAAATAGACGAGCGTAATCAGAATAAAGAAGAATCACCACCAGAACAAGCACGGCTCTGCCAGCCAATAAGGCATTCGCTGGAACACCAAAGATATACATGGTGATCGTGAAAGTCCAAATGATAAGTGCGCCAACTATACTGGCGAGCAAGGAGAACCGGCCGCCCGACATTAGGGTGCCGCCAATGACCACCGCAAAGATTGCATCCAGTTCATAATTGAGGCCAATATTATTGGCATCGATCGCATGGATGTAGGAACCGAGGATCAATCCCGCGACGGCGCCGCAGAAGCCGCAAAAGGTATAAGCGAACAACTTGACATTTTTCTCGCTAATGCCGCTGTAATAAGTCGATTTTGAATTAAGCCCAACTGATTCGATAAACAGTCCAATCGAGGTTTTACGAACCAACAGCCAGGCTATTGCATACACAATCGCAACGATATAGATCGAAACAGGAAGCCCCAATATAAACCCATTTCCAAACCAATGATAAGGCTTGTAATAAATGGTCATAATTTGCCCCCTCTCAATCAGCTGGGCAATTCCACGTCCCGCCACCATCAAGACCAGGGTCGCCACCATAGGCGAGATCTTGGCTCGTGAAACCAGTATCCCATTCCACAAACCACAAAGGGTGCCAGCCGCCAAAGTAACCACGACGACCAGCCACAAAGGGGTATTGGTTAAAGTCGGGTCTGCCGCAACGGCATTTGATATTTCTTCATTGCCGAAAACTGGATTAATCAACACGGCGCCCATTGCAGCTGAAATGGCGATCACCGCGCCAACCGAAAGGTCAACGCCTCCGGTGGCAATTACCAGCGTCATTCCGAGAGCCACTAACATCAAGGGAGCTGAATTATTAAAAACGTCAATCAGATTCCCATATAAATGACCATCCAGTATCCCTAGTTTAAAGAACCCGGGTGAAAAAATTGCATTAAAAATGAAAATCAAAGCCAGTGCAACCAATGGCCAAAACAAGCGATTTTCACGAATGCGTTTAAATAAAGGAGTGTTATTTTTCATAAAATCCCTGCCATTGTTTGGATAATGGTGTGATCGTCCACGTCGCCCGGGTATTCAGCGGCTTTCTTACGGTCTCGCATCACAACAATGCGGTGACTTGTGCGTAATACTTCTTCCAATTCAGAAGATATGAATATGATCGACTTGCCTTCATTTGCCAATTGCAACACCAACTTTTGAATTTCTGCTTTTGCCCCTACGTCTATACCACGAGTGGGTTCATCCAGGATCAAAACCTGTGGATCTGTTGCAAGCCAACGCGCCAGAATAACTTTTTGCTGGTTTCCACCACTTAAGTTTTTAACCAACTGATCTGGGGATGGCGTGGCAATTCCCAAAAGTTTTATATATTTTTCGGCAATTTCATATTGTTTCTGAGTGTCTATAAATTTAAACCATCCGTATCGGGCCTGCAGAGCCAGGATAATATTTTCGCGAATTGTTAGATCCCCCACAATCCCTTCTGCTTTACGGTCTTCAGGGCATAAGGCAATCCTATTTTCAAGAGATTCCAAAGGTGAAAAATGGCTGATCTTTTTACCCCTGATTGTGAGAGAGCCTTTGTCGGGGGTATCAATACCAAAAATCAGCTTCGCTATTTCGGTACGACCAGAACCAAGCAAACCTGCAAGCCCGACCACCTCGCTGACATGCAACTCAAAATCAATCGGTTCGATGGAACCTGTGAGACCCAACCCTTTTGCTTCGACCAAGCATTCCATATCCTTCTTTTGTTCGCTTTTTTGCTTGGCTTTTGACACTTCGTCCAGTTCGGTCAAACTGCGCCCCAACATTTTGCCAATGAGTTCGATACGAGGCAACGAAGCGGTATTATAGGTGCCAACCAGCTTACCATTACGCAATACTGTGATCCGGTCAGTTATTTCATAAACCTGGTCAAGAAAATGAGTAATAAAAACAATACCTATCCCCTCACCTTTTAATTTACGCATCACTCCAAAAAGTTGATTGGTTTCATTGACATCCAAGCTTGAAGTAGGCTCATCGAGGATTAATATTTTTGGAGAAGCAACTTCAAGAGAACGTACAATCGCCACCATTTGTTGGATGGCAACTGAAAAGTTTCCCAAGGGTTGTGTAACATCGATGTCAACATCCAATCTTTTCACCGCCTCACTTGCCAGGGCATTCATCTTTTTCCAATCAATGCCGCCAAAACGATAGGGCTCAAACCCAAGCATAATATTTTCTGCGACCGAAATATTTGTACACAGGTTGATTTCCTGATAAACCGTGCTAATGCCAAGTTCCTGAGAATGCTGGGGGGATCGAACTTGTATGAGCCTGCCATCCAATTCAATTGAACCCGCATCAGGATGTTCCACTCCAGTCAAGACTTTGATCAAAGTGGATTTCCCAGCCCCATTTTCTCCTATCAAAGCATGGATTTCCCCTTTTCTCAGGGAAAAATCAACGTCTTCAAGAGCCACAACGCCAGGAAAGGATTTTGTAATACCTACCACATTCAGAATATTTTGAGTATCTGTCATATTAATTCTTCCTGTTTTTGAATTTATTATAGCTCTTGCTTCTATGTGTCTATTTATAGTTTTGGAAAGAAGCGGCGTTGTTTCAAACGCCGCTTCTTTTTATTGCGTGATGCCAGAAAATCTTAGTGCAACAACACCTGGGTAAATCTTAATATTTGCGGGTTGGCAGCAATTCAGCAGCGTTATCAGGATAGTACACTGTCTCGTTGGTGAGGACTTCGGCTTCAATCTCTTCGCCGTTCATAAGCATGAGAGCCATTTCCATGACCTGCGGCCCAAGCAGAGGATTGCATTCAACATCGGCCTGCACCCAACCATCGATCATCATCTGGAAGCCGCCACGAGTGCCATCTACCGAAATCATCTTGACATCGCCGGGTTGCAGACCAGCAGCTTTCATGGCTTCGACAACAGCTTCAGCCATGCCGTCGTTGTGAATGAAGAAGCCATCGATCTGTCCTTCATACTTCTTCAAGAAGGCTTCTGCAACGGGCTTAGCTTCGGTAGGATTGAAGTTACCGGTCTGGGAATCCAAGATCGTGATGTTAGCATTGAGAGTTTCACGGAAGCCCTGGGCACGGCCGACAGCAGCGCCGGAGCCAGTGGTACCACTAATTTCGAGAACGTTACCACCGTTGGGGAGAAGTTTGTTCATCTCTTCGCCGGCTTTCCTACCTTCCAGCACCATATCGGAACCGATGTGGGAGACATACAAGGACTTGTCAGCCGACACGGAGCGGTCCACAATGATGACAGGGATGCCAGCATCTTTGGCTTCCTGAAGGACCGCGTCCCAACCATCTTCAACGACAGGAGGCAGGGCAATCACATCTACTTCCTGTTGAATACAGGCGCGCATGGCAGAAATCTGGTTTTCCTGCTTCTGTTGGGCGTCAGAGAAGATTAAATTGACGCCTAATTCTGCAGCTGTTTCCTTGAAGGAAGCAGTATTGGCAGTGCGCCAGTCACTTTCTGCCCCGAGCTGAGGGTAGCACAAAGTCATATCAGCATAAGTGTATACCGTTTTGGCTGGTGCTTCAGTGGCAGCAGGTGCCACAGGTTCGGCGGATTTTTCAGTGGCAACAGGGGCGGCGGGTTGAGCGGACTCAGGGGTAACGGCCGGCGCACACCCCACCAAAGTGGCGAGAAGAATCAAAACCATTACAAGAACAGGTAAGACCTTTGTGGATTTCATCTGCTTTCTCCTTATATCTTGCTGATTGGGTTATCAAAAGCGCATTTCCCCGGAAGAAATGCTGTGGCATATGCCCATTAACAAAATACATCTTTAGCAGGCCAAAATCCATGCTTTCTCTTTGGGAACAAGTTGATTTTTCCCGCCCGCACCAACGCGTAAAAAATCTCCCATCATCTGATGGGAGATTTTTTACGATTAAAGTTAACTTTATTTCGGCGCATCAATATTTACGAGTCGGCAAAATCTCCGCAGCGTTATCAGGGAAGAAGATACTCTCTTCAGATGGAACCCATTTTGGGACCGATTCGCCGTTTATCACCTTGAGGGCCAGTTCAAAGAATTGCGGGCCAAGCAGCGGATTGCATTCAATAGTCGCATTCAGCTTGCCGGCAATCATGGCTTCAAAGGCCACTCGCGCCGCATCCACGGAGACAATTTTGATGTCCACGCCTGGTTTAAGGCCGTGTTCTTCGATTGCCGTGATAGCGCCCAGGGCCATATCGTCATTGTGAGCATAAACAGCCGTGATGGTGCTTCCGTGCTCGTTCAAAAAAGTTTCCATCACCTCCTTGCCCCTGGCGCGGGTAAAATCACCGGATTCAGAAGCAATGATTTCCATGCCGGGGTAATCCTTCAGAACCTCTCGAAAACCTTCATAGCGGTCATTGGCCGGTGCGGAATTGATTGTCCCAACCAACTCAACGATTTTGGCCTGACCGTTCATCAACTGTGCCATCACCCGCGCTGCGTTACGGCCTTCTTCCAGAAAATCGGAACCCAGGTACGCTACATACATATCTTCCGCCACAGCCGCCCGGCGGTCCACCAGAATAATGGGAATGCCGGCGTCTTTTGCCTCTTGGAAGACCTCATCCCAGCCAGTTTCTACGATCGGTGAAAGCCCGATCACATCCACTTTCTGGATGATAAGTTTGCGCACCGCCTCGATTTGCTTTTCCTGCTTTTGTTGCGCATCCATAAATCTGAGTTCTATTTCTAACAGCTCTGCTGTCTCCTTGATCGATTGAGTATTCGCCGCCCGCCATTCGCTCTCCGCACCGAGTTGAGCGAAACCAATAATCACATCTGCATAGGTCTTTTGGATCCCAGCATTCAACATGGCAGGCTCCGGGGCTGAGCCACAACCCTGTGTCTCCAGAAGCATCAGCAAAACCGCACACAACGACAAAATGCGCGAAATTTTCATAGAACGACCTCTCTGGCAACATTTTTTAGGTCCGCCACGATACTCCCATTGGATGCAGGTTCTCCCGTTTTGGCGGGAATCACAAGGGTCACACAAGTGCCGGTATTGTATTCGCTACGGACTGACAAGCCATATTGCTCACCATAATACAACCTGATACGTTTATTGACATTCCCGATTCCAAAACCGCTTTCCATTTTAATATCGCCCGAATCGTCATTAAGTTCTGCCTGGAGTTGCGCAAGCTTTTCGGCCGTAAACCCAATCCCATTGTCCTCAACTTCGAAAAGTATCTCCTTCTCCCCTTTTCGCTTTGCGCGCACGATAATCGTTCCCCCCTGCCTTTTGTTTTTAATTCCATGATAAAGCGCGTTTTCCACCAGGGGCTGGAGAATGAGCTTCAAAACGGTATTTGTGGATACATCATCATCCACCTCGATCTCGAAATCCATAATATCCTGGTAGCGCATCTTTTGAATGATCAGGTAGCTCTTTGTCCGTTCCAATTCTTCGCTAATGGTGATCCAATCTGCACCCTTGCTCAGGCTGATGCGGAAGAAGTTCGATAATGCGCTCACAATTTCGACCACCTGCCTGGTCTTTTTGGATTCCGCCATCCAAATAATTGTATCCAAGGTGTTATACAAAAAATGCGGGTTGATTTGCGCCTGGAGCGCTCTCAGATCTGCTTTTTTCAGGTTTTCCTGTTCCTTGATTTTAGAATCCAAAAGTTCCTTGATTTTCCCAATCATGATGTTAAAACTCATCCCCAATTCGGTGATTTCATCAAGATTATCTTTGGTTACCAGCGCTTGCAAATCATTTTTGGTGATCGTAGCAGTCACATCATGTAGTTTTTTGATCGGGATGTAAATACTCCTCGACAGGCTCCAGGCAGCCACAACAGAAAAGACAATGGCCGCAAAGATGAGCACAACTGCCAGAATCTCCCAGCGGATAAAACCTTCACGCATGACTTGGTATTGGCTATCCGTTCGGTGCACTTCAAAAAGCGCATAATCTTGCACAACTTCTTCTACAACCGATGTTGCAAAGCGGATATTATCCAGAAGCGCCTCGTTTTCGGCTGCTGTGCTTTTGTTTTCGATCTGGACTCCCATCCGGTCAATGTACTCGGTGAGGGTCTCCATCGCCCGGCGGATTCCTTCCAGCTTGATCTTGGCCCGCGGCGAATCGGTGTTTGCCATCATCAATTGCAGTTTGGAATTTACGCCATTAATTAGATCGTACTGTTTCCCGTCTTTGAACTCGATCTTTCCTGAGACGATTTTCCACATCTCTGTATCGATCTCAGGCTTGATGTTGCCGATGATGCTGTTTGCGGTGGTGATATTGTTAATAATCGCGTCATACTGGCTGCTGTAATGCAATACTTGTGAAACCAGCATGGCATTCGCCGATCCCATGATTAAAATAACAATACACAGCGAGAAAAGGATTTTTGCCCGAATGGACAAATTGATCTCGGCGATAAAATCAGCCAGCCCCCTGAGATATTTCAACGGCGATTTGCTGCTGGAGTGGGCTGCCGCACTTAACTGGGTAAGGAATGATTTGGAATGGTTTTTTTTGACCACGTTTACCACCTGTAGCTACACATCAAACTGAATTTAAGCTGCAATCTCAAAATACGTTTCATCACGAGGATGTATGTAATCGAAATTCTATTGGAGAAAACCCGGTATTCTTTTTAAATGCTGAACTAAAGTAGTGCGGATCGTTGTAGCCAACCTGGTAAGCAATTTCGGCTGCCTTTAAGGATGTTGTGCGCAATAACTCTTTCGCCTTTTTGATCCTAATTTCGGTCAGGTGGTCTCTAAAAGTCTGGCAGGTTTCCTGGCTGAAAACCACGCTAAAATGACTTGAGCTGAGATTCACCTGTGAGGCCACATCTGACAGTGAAAGATCCGGTTTCATATAGTGGCGTTCAATAAATTCTTTTGCTTGTTGAATCATACTTGTATACTGCTTATTGGTCTGGCTGTCTCGAAAAGCGAGCGCGCTGGATAAAATCTTATATGTCTGCTCTTTTAACTGCTCGATGGTTTTGATATTTGCGAGTATCGTTTCGATGGAATTTAATTCCGGGATAACCTGATCTATTTCTCCACCCAACTCGTTGATCAGCTTTACGGTGGACAGAACAACATCGACAAAGATATAGTTCTTCAGCAAATATGACTTAAGCGCTGTTTCCCCCAGAGGCCGGATGAAAGTATCGAAGAACGCATCAAAATCTTCCTTGACCCCGCAGCGCAGGTAATTCTCAACAGCAGATTTATCTACTTTGAGCAGTTCTCCCCTGTCCACTGCCTGATTTAAGCCATTTTTGTTCTCATTATCGGCATTTTGAATGCTTACCAGCGCCTCAACAAAGGATTTGGAAATATCTGCAATCCGTTTTTGGGGTGTTCCAATCCCGATGGCGAGTTGATACCTTGTCTTTTGGACTTCCTGCTTGATGCGTTCCAACAGCAGGTCTCTTTCCTCTTCCAGGTATTCGGGAATATTTCCCTTCATCACCAGTACCAGTTCCTCCCAATCTTTTTTGAGCCAAAAAATATCGGGGTTACTCTCAACCAAACCTGCCACGATTTGTTGAACATGCTGATATTCAGCATAATCGAATTGTTCAGAACGGTCACGCAGCTCGGTTTTCAGAATGACAACCAGGTAACATCGGGCTATCAGATCCAAACCTAACAGTTGACCTTTTTCGATTGCTTCCGTGGACGAGACCGCCCCCACGACCAGTTTTAGTAAAAATCTTTCTTTGAGCGTAGTTCTGTTCTCATCTATTTGCTCCTGCAATTTTTTTAGGTTTTCCTGTTCTTTTTTCTCCCGATCAAGTTGCGCGGCAATTTTTTGAAGTGCGTGATGTAAGTTTTGTATTGTGACGGGTTTTAATAGATATTCTGTGACCCCCAACTCGATCGCCTGTTGTGCATATTCAAACTCATCATGTCCGCTAAGAATAACGATCTTTACCCAGGGCATGCGTTCACGGATAATTTTGCTAAGCTGCAAGCCATCCATGAATGGCATTTTGATGTCAGTGATCAATACATCCGGTTGTATCGTTTGCAAAAGCGGCAAGGCCATCTCACCGTCGGTTGCCTCGCCGGAGAATTCAAAGCCATTGGCCTTCCAATCCACATTATCGCGGATCCCTTCGCGAGTCACGATTTCATCTTCGACAAAAAAAACCTTGTAAGGCATGTCAAACCGTCTTTTCTCTTGAAAACCCAATTCCATTGTGGGATTTTCGATGATATTAGGGAAATCCGAAGTTCCGTTATCGTTCACAATTATATTAGCAAAAAGAAGCAAAGTAGTAAAGTTCGCAATCAAAAGCGCAGCACCTTTCAGCGCTGCGCTATCAATATGGCATACCAACCCCACACAAAAACATAATGCGTTATACGCCTTGGGTAAAGGGTTGGGTTTTGATGATTGGACTTTTGACAAAGTCAAAGATTGCGTAAAAGATAGAACTGCGTGACAATTGGGAGTTGTGGACAACCAATTGCAGCAGTTCCGTTCTGAAGTTTACCAGAACTTTAACAACTATAAACGAACCGACACGTTAATGG
>JAKLPV010000073.1 GCA_022013685.1 Anaerolineae bacterium | reverse complement strand
TCGCGCCGGTCAAATTCACGAAATTGTCCAGCCAGGAATCTCCTATGATTTTGGGCTGTTCGTGCAACTTATAAAAATCAAAACCAGCTCGGTCGCCATCACGGTCGATGATCCTGAGCTAATCACTTCCGATAAACAACGCGTCGGCTTGCAAGTTTCGGCAGATGTCTTCAGGCCAGGCGAGCCGGATATCGTCATCGCCAACTATTCCGATTATAAAAACCTCTACATCGACGATGGCGCCCTGCAACTCAGAATGCAGGCATTTACCTTGCAGGCCATGAAAGTCTGCGTGGGTAACAAGAAATTCGATGAAGCCGTCATTGGCGAAGGCCGCGACCTGCTGCGCGCCTGCATCGACGATGAGTTAAGTAAACTGGCCGCGCCGCTTGGGCTGGAAATACGCAACGTGGCTGTTCCACAAATCACCATCTCGCCTGAAGTACAGACAGGGCTGGATGCCATCGTCCAGAGTCGCCTCGCAACAGAAAAAGCCAAGCAGGATGTCGAAAAAGCCAAACAAGAATCGGCAGCCCTGCAGGCCGTTGAGGAAGGCCGCATTCGAGTGGAGCAATCGCGGCTGCAAGAAGAAGCCCGCCAACAAGTGACCTTGCAAGAGCTAAAGAGGCAGCAACTCGAAGCCGCCCTGTCAGTCATCGAACAGGAAAAAATCAACGCCGAGGCCCAGCTTGAACTGACCATTGTTCAGCAGCAGGTAGCCCAGGAACAAGCTCTGGTTGACCTGGCCGAAGAGATCGCCCTGGCAGAGCTTTATGCCCAAAGCCCTGAATATGTGGCCCTACAAATGGCCCTGGCAAACGCCCAGGCCATCAAAGACACCGACAAACTCATTTTCACCCAGGATGGCGTTTTCCCCAACCTGATTTTCTCCAATGGCATGTTGCCCACCTTTAACGTGCCTCAATAAAACCGTTTTACTATTCCAAAACAAAATCCCGGTCATTTGGCCGGGATTTTTGCTAAGTCTGTCACTATTTTTTCAACCAGGCTGGCAACTTCTTCCAGCCTGGCCGCGCTCATGCCTGCCAGGTCATCATATGGCTGATGCGCCAGGGCGCGCGTCCCGACCGCGCTCAACGCCAGGGCCTGAATACCGCGAAAGGCAAAGGTCGAGTGATTGCTTTCAGGCCAGGGTTCGACCCAAACCACACCGGGGAACATCGCGGCCATCTTGCTCACTTTGGCTTCAAACGCTTCAGATTCGGTAAACGCAGTAATACTGGTTGAGCCAAGGATCGGGCCAACCCCGTCCATGTTGATGGCGCACTGGATGGAGTCGAAATAGGATTCGGCCCGCCGCAAGTACTCATCGTCGCCCATCGGCAGGTATTCCTCGCCATTGAAAGCGACAAATTCCAACCCGATGCCTGACTCCAGTTTCGAGAAATGTTCGGCCAACCCGAGCAGGACTGCTGCACCT
This sequence comes from Anaerolineae bacterium, assembly GCA_022013685.1. GTDB lineage: Bacteria > Chloroflexota > Anaerolineae > Anaerolineales > Villigracilaceae > UBA8950. The sequence goes on along the minus strand of JAKLPV010000073.1, from coordinate 6,335 downwards.
CCGCCATTGTCGCTGGCGCCGGGAGTATTGGTCTTGGTGTCGAAGTGGGCGCATAAGACCAACCGTTTTTCAGCCTTCGGGTTGATCCTGCCGACAATATTTCGCGCCACTGCCCGGCTGCGCTCCGCTTCGATGCACAGGTGAGCAATCTGGCCGGGATTCTGCGCCAGCCGCCGGGCTGCTTCGGCTGAAATCGTGGCGGCGGGCAGGTCGAGTTCCCAGTCTTCGGTCAATTGGCCGTAGTAATCGGTGGCGGTCGACGGGGCGAGCAAGGCTGCGGGTTGCATCGCTTCGAGAATCTGGATAATGCTCTCGTCGCGTTCATCCTTGAGAAACCACGATTTTGGCGAGAGCGGGGCGCGGGTCAGGTCGCCATAGAGCAGCAGCAACTTTCCTTTGGCGGTGGCAAGTTCCAATTCCGGCAGCGTTCCGGCAAAAGCCAGCGGCGCGGTGATGTCACAGGCCGGCGAAAAAGCGTTTGCGGCGCAATCCAACTGTTCGCCGTCGATTTCCAGAAGCGTTTTTTGTTCTTCCCAGGCGGTGCAGGCGTAGGGCTGCTCTTCGACCTGCAACCCGGCTGCGCTGAAAGTGGCGGCAATAAAATCGGCCGCCGCCTGGTTGGCTTGCGAGCCAATCGGGCGGGGGCCGAAATTTGTGAGCGTGGTTAGATGCTCGAAAATGCGGGACATGTTTATTTGGCGTAATCGACAGCGCGGGTTTCTCGAATGACGGTAACTTTGATCTGGCCTGGATATTGCATGGTTTCTTCGATCTTCTTGGCGATGTCGCGCGCCAGGCGGGTGGAGGCCAGGTCGTCGATCTCTTCGGGGCGGACGATGATACGAACTTCGCGGCCAGCCTGGATGGCGTAAGATTGACTGACGCCTTCGAAGGAGTTTGCCATTTCTTCGAGAGTACGGATACGCTTGATATAGGCTTCGAGGTCTTCGCGGCGAGCGCCGGGGCGGGCGCCAGAGATGGCATCGGCGGCTTCGGCAATGATCGCTTCGATGCTTTCCTGTTCAACTTCGTGGTGGTGGGCAGCAATGGCGTTGACCACCTGCGGGTGGACGCCGTAGCGTTTGCAGAATTCCGCGCCGAGGCCGGCGTGAGTGCCTTCCTGGTTGTGATCCATGGCTTTGCCGACATCGTGCAGGAAAGCGCCTTGTTTGGCAATGACGATGTTTGCGCCTAATTCAGCCGCCAGGATACCGGCCAGTTTGGCAACTTCAACGGCGTGGGCGAGTTGGTTTTGCCCGTAAGAGGTGCGGAATTTGAGACGCCCCATCATTCTCAGGACTTCGGGGTGAATACCGGTAACGCCGGCGTCGAAAGCCGCTTGTTCACCGGCTTCGGCCATGACTTTCTCGACCGCTTTGGTCTCATCTTCGATGACTTTTTCGATATAGGCCGGGTGGATGCGCCCATCGACGGTCAGGCGGGTCAGGGCGCGGCGGGCAATTTCGCGGCGGACTGAGTCGAAACACGAGATGGTAACCGATTCGGGGGTATCGTCGACAATCACATCGACCCCGGCGGCCTGCTCGAAGGCGCGAATGTTGCGTCCGTTGCGGCCCACGATGCGGCCCTTCATCTCTTCGTTGGGCAGGGGCACAACCGAGGAGGTCACTTCAGAGACATGTTCAGAGGCAACACGTTGGATGGCATCGGCGATCAGGTGGCGGGCGCGTTTCTCGCCCTCTTCGCGGGCTTCAGACTCGACCTGGCGAATGATACGCGCCATATCGTTACGGGCATCTTTTTCGACTTCATCGAGCAAGATCTGACGCGCCTGGTCTTTGGGCATTTCAGCGACTTCCTGCAATTTTGCCAACTGTTGCTCGTAAAGTTTTTCAATGTCGTTGGCGCGCTTATCAACAGTAGATTGGCGTTTGTTAAGCGTTTGTTCGCGCTGCTCGAGGCGCTCTACCCGCCCATCCAGTTCGGTGCGGCGGCGGTCGAGGCGCTCCACTTCGCGATTGAGTTCGCTGCGCCGCAGGTTTACGTCTTTTTCGGCTTCCTGAACAATTTTCAAGGCGCGATCACGCGCATCAAGTTCGATCTTATTGGCTTTTTCGCTGGCGGTCTGGACAATACCCTGGGCCCGGTTTTCTTCCTCACGGCGGGCTTTTTCTGCTTGAGAACGGCTGACAAAATAACCTATTGCCAGGCCTGCGGCCAGCGCAACCACTACTAAAATTATCCAAAAAATTGGGTTATTCATGTTTCATCCTCTTCTAAAGTATGATTTCCACCTGAAGGATGCTCTTCCTGCCAGACCTGCCGTATTACGGCTGCAATCACCTCGTATGAGAATCCGCGCCGGCTAAGAAATCCGCCCAGTTTCTTGCGAAAATCCAGCCAGTCCAACCCCTGCAACTTGCGCAGTTGTTTCCGCGCCGCCTCAAGGGCCAGGAATTCTTCGTCTGTCGTCTCTTCCAGCGTGGATTCGATGACCGATTCGGTTAATCCCTTTTGGCGTAATTCCATGCGCAGGGCGCGTCGCCCGCGCGGACGAAAAGTATTGCGATTCTCAACCCAGGTTCGGGCAAAATCATGGTCGTTTAACAGGCCAGCATTCTGCAAACGTTCGAGCGTGTTCTGGATGACCGCTTCTGGTATTTCATGTTTTTCCAGATTCTTGCGGACTTCATTCAGAGAGCGCGCCCGGTAACTGAGATAATGAAGAGCTTTCTGAAGCGCCACTTCACGGGCATCTTCTTCAAGCATGGCAGCGACTTTTTCTTCGCTGATGATTTGTCCTAACTGTAACCAGGCCGCCACAATCCGCGAAAGCCCAAAAGCGAACTGATCGTCTAGGTAGATGTTGACCCGGTCCGGGTTCCGCTTTTGCGCTTCGATCGCCGTTATTTTTCTCATGTTAAAACACACAGCCGCTGACCTGCGCTGGTCGCGGCTGGGAGATAAAACTGGATAATCTGAAAAGACCACCACCTAAGGTAGTGTTTCAGACAAGAGTTAGGCGCACAAAATCAAAACTGTAGCGCACAACGGCGGGTAGAAGTCCATTTTATGCATATCATCCCGTGCTATATAAAATTCGGGTAGATAGACTTCAAAGCTTTTGCCTGCAACTTTAGGGCAGGCGGATCCAATTTTATTCAGAGTATAAAACCACGACCGCATTCAGGCGGTATGATGATTGTTAATAAACAATCGTTAATATTTGCAATCATTATACCTGAGAATGTTAAATATGGAACGGTCAGGATGAAAAAATAAGATCAACCCAACTTACATATCCCTATCCCGGCAAAGCTACATTTGAATTGGCTAACGGAACCAATTAAGAAGGCTCTCAAACAGCTGCGGATTATGATTCGCGAAATGGTTGCTCGAACCCGTCAGCCCAATCAAAATGCCTGAGAGCATACTTAGGCCAGATATAAGCAACCACGAAAAAGCCAGCAATCGCTCCTGGAATGTCTTTTGTGCAAGATTTTTGAGATTGGCTGCGACAAATAGACTTGACAACAGAATAAGGGCGGGTGTTATGTCAAAAAGATAGCGCAGAGAAGATGAAATAAAAACCAGCAGAATTGCCAGTTGTATCAAAACATAAGCCAGGAGGGAATGCGACAACCAGCTAAGTGCCATGGGGGGGCCTTGTTGACCCACCTTGCGGCCAAAATGGATTTCGCCGTCAAGCAACAGCCAGAAAAATCTCAGCAGGAACAAGACTGTTAACCCGACAAGCGGAACAAGGAATAAAATACCGGCGGTTGGCTCGGAATAGTAATAATTTTCAGGCAGGCGGATGAAGGAAGGCCACATCTTTTCCTTGACCCAGGGAACGCTGACGAAAGGGAATTCGGAGGAAAAGTCTGGCGAGCGCAGGATGTAGGTGTAGGCATTCGGCAAAATATACTCAACCGAGCTAACTTCCTGATAGTTGGCGGGCAGGGCCGGGCCGGTCAGTTGGTAGCGATGTCCAAACTCGAAAATCGAGCCAAAACGGGCGTAGTTATAGCCCAACAAAGCCGCAAACACCAAAGCCAGCGGAATCCCCAACGTCAAAAGGGCAGACATTAATTCCCGGATCTGCTTTCCGTAAAAATGCAGCAGGCGATAAGCCAGGAGCGCAGCCAATACCGCTGCGGAAATGAGGAGGTTGGTGCGCGTTCCGCCCGCCAGCCCAAGAAACAGGCCGGTGAGGACCAAGTATCTTTTGTGCAGCGAGGCATTACGCAAAGCGCAATAGCCAAAAAACAACCCGGCTATCCCAAAAGCCTGCCCACCGGAGATCGAGGCTTCATAAACCGAGGGGCGGGTGAGCAGCCAGAGCATCGGTGTGTTAAATGCCAGCGCCGCACAGGTGCCCCAAAACAACCAGGCGGGGTAGTGAAAATCCTGCCAGAGCTTTTTGAGCAGCAAAATGCCAAAGAAAACGGTCGCAACTGAAAAGCCCAGGACCAGACCGGCATCCGTAACCGGCCGGGATGTGGCCGCCGAGACCAGCGCCCCAATCAACGCCGGGACCGGCCCCCAGTACAAATAGTACTTTCCCTGGTAAAGGCTGGCATCCCACAAATGGGGAACGTTTTCTCGATTATGATAATCATACGGGTTTTCAAGCGCCAGAAGCTCCGCGGACGGCTCTAGCAGCAAGTGAAGCTGTCCGTTTTGGAAGGCCCGGGCAAGCAGGTTGTAATAATTTTTACCGGAAGGCCACTCTTCCAGGCGGCCGGCAGTCAGAATCCACAGGTATGACCAGAGTGCGAGAAGAACCAGCAGAACCAGGAAAATATTGGTTCGGTGTCGCGCAAGGGTTTGAACAAAACTGGATTGGCGGATTATGTGAATAAAACGCCAATCAGCAAGGCCGTTTCCTTTAATTTTTCGATTGAGAAAAGCCGGTTTGCCCGCCAGCCCGGAAGCTATCCGCGAGATTGACGGAGAGATCCAATACATTAAGCCCCACAAAATCACGAATGCGCCCAGCCCGGCAATCTGAAAACGCCTTGGCCCCCATTCTGGATTGTTATCCAAGCCAAGTTGGAACGCAAAAAAAGCAACGACGATCATGCCGATGCCCAGGCAAACCAGAAGCAGGCGCAGCGCAAATTTGCGATTCATCAACAAAAACTACGCGCCCAAATCCGTCCAGCGCAGTTCTTTGCCCAGCGGCATATCGGCCAGGGCTTTCGTGCCGAGCACATTCTCGATCTGGTCAGGCTTGATCGCGCCGGGGGTGGCGGGTCGCAGCACGTCGATCATCTCGCGGGTGAAGGCTTCACCGGCCTTGATATCGCGGGCGGCGCGCAGGCAGCGGCGTTGCACGACCTGGGTATCCATCTCGTTTCCGACGATGAATTTATCCGCCGAGCCGAGGGCACGTTCGAGCAGGCGGGTTTCTTGCACCATGTGGGCCCAATCGGCGGGGTTCAGGGCGAATTTATGGTCTGGCCCTTCACGGTCGTTGCTATCGGTGAAATGGCGCTCCACCACCCGCGCGCCGAGTGTTACCGCGCCGAGCACAGTCGCATTGCCATGGGTGTGGTCGGAAAGTCCCAAAACTACGTTCTGGAACATGGCGGCGTAGGTTTTTAACACGTTCAGGTTGATAAAATCATAGTTTTCAGGGCTGGCGGTGTAGTTGGTGTTGCACTGCATCACGCACAACTGCGGATTAATCCGCAAAATAGCGTGAACAGCCTTTTGCACTTCGCCAATGTTCGACGCGCCAGTGGCGATAATCATCGGCTTGCCCTTGCTTGCCATGTGTTCCAGCGCTTCGATCCAGTCGATTTCGCCCGAACCAACCTTGAAGGCCGGGATGTAGGGATTGACATGTTCGATCGAGTCGTAATCATAGGGCGAGGTGAAAAAGTCGATCCCAACCCTATCGCACTCTTCCTTCAAAAGCGGGGTCCAGTTCCACGAGACCGAGGCTTCGCTGTAAACCTGCGTGACCGACTTTTTCCATTTGGCCTGGTGGCTGACCTGGGCATTCATGTGCGTAAAACCATACTCCGAAACGATCTTGGGAGCCTGGAAGTGCTGGAATTTGGCCGCATCGGCCCCGGCTTCTTTTGCAAGCCGGATCAGCTGTTTCGCCCTGTCCAGGTCGCCGTCGTGATTGGCGGCAATATCGGCGATGAAGTAGGTCGGGTGGTTGGGGCCGATTTTATGAGAGCCGATTTGAAAATCCATAGTTCCTCCGATTGGTAAATAGGCAGTAGCGCATAACTTGCTATAAATTTGGGCTTGGATGAAGGTTGAGCCACTGTTGTGTGATGCGCTTGAATTGGGCTTGGGATTGTCTGGCAGAACGAGTATGCAGCCGAAATCGTTGGCGATGTTCTCTCAATCGT
>JAKLPV010000072.1 GCA_022013685.1 Anaerolineae bacterium | reverse complement strand
TCTGCGCAACTTATCGGTCATCTCACAAGGGCAAATTATCAATGTCTACCTCGGCCTGGCAATCGCCGCCGCCCTGGTAGCCGTCACAGCTGCTTTTCGTTTACGCGCAAAGTATGAACAAAGCCTGCTCGATTGGCGGCTTTCACGTTCGCGCCGCAAGAGCGCTCTGGATGGCATCGAGTTTTAATCAAAAGGGGAAACTTGTGAAAAATGAAGAACTATTAATCAAACTAAAAACAGAATGGTTTGCACGTTTTGACGATATCTTGGCCAATAAAACAACCGCGCTCAGCAATCTGAAATGCCTGGAACTGTGTGAAGCGCGCTGTTGCCCCAGGGCGGGCATGCGCACCATGCAAACCGATAAAATTGCCAGCCCGGTGGTAGTGCTCTTACCCTTCGAGATGGAATACATCATCGAAAAAACCGGCGTGGGGCGGGAGGTTTTCCGCATCTGGCCGATAGACCTTAGCCCCAGCCTGCGCCTTGAAATTGGCACCCTTGACCTGGGCAAACCGTGCCCTTTCCTGCAAGACAATCGCTTGTGCGGCATCCATGCCCATAACCCACTCGACTGTCGCACCTTCCCCATGTTGCCCAGCCTGAATTCAGCCGGCGACATGGAATGGAGCCTGGGTGAGAATTGCCCTTCAATAGCCTTCCTCAGCCCTGCGTTTTCTGATCAGATGAAGCACACCTGGAAAGACCTCGAGCCGCATATCCCACGCGCCTGGTGGGATCTTTACGCTTTCGCCGACCACTGGACAGGCTACCCCCAACCTTCGGAGGTAGTTCATGCCGATTGAGTTAGCCGGCCCAAAAGGGGCCAGCCTGCACATCGTCAACGGCACATCGCCTGATTTGCTGCAAGCCGCCTGCGAACTTTTCGAGCAAGTCTTCCCTGAAGATCGGCGCTATTTACCCTACCTGCGCGCTTGCGCCCAGGGCAACCACCCATCCCACCCCAATACCTACGACCACGTCTGGCTGGTCAGGCTGGACAGCCAATGGGTTGGGGTACGCATCTTCAGCACCATCAAGACCCGCTCTTTTGGACACGGCGCTTATATCGGGTTTCGCCCTGAAGCACGCGGTAAAGGGCTGGGAACCTGGCTGGTAGAGCAAACCCTGCGCCAGTTGGATGACGATGCCCACCGATTTGGCCGTGGCAGATCCCTGGGATATTTGGTCGAAGTAGAACGCCCCATCGACGCCAAGACCGAGGCAGAACGCCAGCAAGATGAAAAACGCCTGCAATTCCATCGCCAGTGCGGCGGCATCATCCTGCCGGTGCCGTTCGTTGAACCGGTCATGATCGAGGGCGTAGACTATATCTCGCCAACGGAATTACAGCACGAAAGTCCGCGCCCGATGCACCTGGTTCTGATCCCGTCTGAGTATGGCAATTCCCTGCCCAACATCGATCTTGTCGATCTGGTGCATGGGTTATACTATGATGTATACCGGTTACACAGGAATCATGCTTTTGTAAAAACTGCACTTTCCTATGTGTTAGGTCAATGAGGAAATAAAATGAGGGAAATTACCCGACCTGTCCCTGCCAAGGCGCAAGCGAAAACCCTATTCGTCAGTCTGCGTATCAAGTTGATAGCAGTGCTGGCGCTATTGTTTATTGTTGCGTTTGCAACCATCTTTTATTGGTTGGATGGCTTTGTAACCGGCCTGGCAATGGATAACCTGCGCCGCGACTTGCTCTCAACCGCCCAAACCGCGGCAGAGGGCATCGACGGTGACGCCCATCAGATTCTTTTCGAGAGCGGCGAGATCGACAACGCTACCTACACCCAAATTGCAGATTATTTACGTCTGATCAAAAAGACCAATCCACAGGCCTCAGGCGTATATACCTACCTGCAACTTCCTGACAAGCCCGACCAGGTACAACTAGTTGTCAGCGCTGCCCTGCCCCCCAGCGCCGAAGGAGTGATCGTCTCGGAAAAAGCTGGCGAATGTATCGTTCCATCTTACGCTCGTCCAGGACTAGGAGAAGATTACACCTATATTTCAGAAAAGATGATTGCCGGACTCAAAACACCAGATGTAGAAAATGAAATTTTGCCAGATGATTATGGTGTCTGGCTCTCTGGTTATGCTCCAATCTACAATTCCAAAGGTGAACCTATCGGCGCCGTGGGAGTTGATATGTGCGCGCTAGATGTGGTACAGATTCAACAGAACATACGAACCAACACATCCATCGCCCTTGGGATAACACTTTTAGCACTGATCACTGTTGTTGGGCTCGTGGCTACGGGAATCACCAGACCCGTAGTTGAATTAACCCGAATAGCCGATATGATTGGTTTAGGAAATTACGAACAAGACTTTTCTCATCTTTATTCTTCAAAAGTACAAGACGAAGTAAACAAATTGGCCAATGTATTCGAGTTAATGGCTGGAAAAGTTTACACCCGCGAAAAAACTCTGAAAGCCCGCGTTGAACAGCTCGAAATCATGATCGATGAAAGCAAGCGCGACAGACAAGTAAGCGAAATTATCGATAGCGACTTCTTCCAGGATTTGCAAGGCAAAGTCAACGATATGCGCGCGCGTTTCAAATCACAAGGTAGCGCAGAAAAATAAGAAAATGTTATTAATTCGAACAAGTCTCCGCCCTAGTTCTATTCATGGCTTGGGATGTTTTACAGAAGAGCCTATAAAAAAGGATCAGGTGATTTGGGTTTTCAACCCAATCATGGATATTCGTCTACCTGTCGATGAAGTGGCCAAGTTCCCAGAACCTATTCGCGAGTTTTGGGAAATCTATGCCTATGAAGAAATTCACGATGGAATACGTACGGCAACACTGTCCTGCGATTTTTCGCGCCACATGAACCACTCAAACACCCCCAACATTCACAAAGGAACTACAGCGATCAGAGACATTAAAGTGGGTGAAGAACTAACATGTGACTACTACACTTTTGCACTAGATGCATCCCGTCTGCTTGCCAACAAACTTCAAATCACAAGACCATAGTTGATGATTTATTAAGGTACATAAACAGCCGATGCCATCTCAAATGATGGCATCGGCTGTTTATACAAGATAACCTTGAACGACAAGTTAAAATTGTGCAAATTAATTATGCGAGAGCTTGAAACTTCTCGGCTGCGGCAAAACCGGTATTAAGCGCGATGCGGTTCATTTCCTCGGTGCCTTTAGGCGCCCTGGCAGTAACAGCTTTTTCGATGGCTTCGCGCGAAACCACCCCGGTCATCCCAACCAACACACCCAGGGCAACAGTATTGGCCGTGATTCCCCGCCCGGTGGTTTCACGAGCCAGGCGAACCACCGGAATTTTGATGGCTCTCGAATCAGGTTCGGTTTGCACACGGTCCTCGTCCACGATCAACCAGCCATCCGGGTGTACAGATTTGGCAAATTTTTTGTAGGCTTCCTGGCTCAAGGCGATGACGATGTTCGGCTCAAGCACTTCGGGGTGGTCAATTTCATCGTCCGAAATGACCACCTCCGAGCGGCTGGCGCCGCCGCGCGCCTCGGGGCCGTAACTCTGGGTCTGGGTGGCCTGTTTACCATCGTAAATGGCGGCAGCTTCGGCCAGGATGATCCCGGCCAGGATCATGCCCTGTCCACCTTCGCCGGCCAATCGAATTTCAGTTCGCTTGTCCATAGTTATTGCCTCCCCGTATTTCGCAGGCGGATTTCTTCCTGGTGGGTTTGCTGCTCAACCAACAGATCATAGATCTGGGTATATTCAGGGCGGCTTTTCTTTTGCAATACACCGCGCACGATCTTGGTATTGGCCTGCTGTTCTTCGGAGCTAAGTTTGTCGTAGGCCGTTTTGGCGATGCTGCTGTCTTTTAGCGAACGCATCATGTCGGCAGCAGTACCGAGCTTGTTGATACGACCGTAGGTTGTATGGCAATAACTGACTGCTTCCACCAGACTGAAACCATCGTTGGCGATCGCTTCTGACAGGCACTTGTCCAATTCCAGGGCATGGAAGGCAGTGCTGCGGGCCACATATGAGGCCCCGGCAGCGATCGCCAGGTCACAGATCGGGAAAGGCGGTTCAACGTTGCCATACGGCGCGGTCGTGGCGCGCATACCGACCGGCGTAGTTGGGCTGTACTGTCCGCCGGTCATACCGTAGATGTTGTTATTGACCACCAGGGCGGTAATGCCAATATTGCGCCGCGCAGCGTGGATGAAGTGATTGCCGCCAATTGCCAGCGCATCGCCATCGCCCATAATGGCGATGACCTTCATGTCCGGACGAGCAATTTTCAATCCGGTGGCAAAAGCCAGGGCGCGGCCATGCGTTGTGTGCAGGGTGTTGAAATCCATGTAGACCGGCATACGCGCCGTGCAGCCGATTCCGGCCACAAGCGCCACCTGGTCATTGTCTAGGCCGAGGTGGTCAATGGCGCGGATCAATGCGCCCATCACCACGCCAATGCCGCAGCCGGAACACCATATTGTGGGAAATTTTTTGTTTTTGCGTAGCTTTTGCAAAGTTTCGTTGGCTTCAAACCAATCTTCAGGCGGGATTTGGGCTTCCTGCCGGGTCAGTTCGTGAGCGTCGAGAATGTGTTGTATCATTTTTTAGGCCTCCACTGCCGCTAAAATCATATCCGGCGTGACCATTTCGCCGTTGGCGCGATTGACTCGCACGACTTTGCGGCGTCCGCTGATGCGCTCCACTTCGAGCGCCAACTGGCCCAGATTCATCTCAGGGACGATAATCCGATCGACCGAATCAGCCAGTTCTTCCACCGCCGCTTCGGGGAAGGGCCAGATGGTTAGGGCAGTGAACAGATTAACTTTCTCGCCCTTCGCGCGCAGCATTTTGACCGCGTGCCGAGCCGTTCGGGCCGAAGCGCCATAGCTGAGCACCGCCGTCCGCGCGCCGGGCTGATAATCGCGCTCATAGAGCAGGATGTCATCAGCGTTACGCTCAAATTTGTTGTTGACCCGCTCCAGCCAGGGTTCCATTTCATCCAGCCGCTGGGTCGGGAAGCCGACTTCGTCGTGAAACAGGCCAGTGATGTGGTAACGGTATCCGCGCCCAAAGCTGGCCATCGGCGGCACATCGCCTGGCCCATTACGATAAGGTTTGTAGGTTTCGGGTGGGTCAGTTATAACTTGCTCGAATTTTTCAACGTTGTTGAAATCGGGCAATTCAATCGGCTCGCGCATGTGACCGATAATTTCATCGGTGAGCAGGATGACCGGGGTGCGATATTTTTCAGAAAGATTAAAGGCTTTTACTGCCAGTTCAAACGACTGCGCCACTGAAATCGGGCTTAATACAATGATGGGGTGGTCGCCATGTGTGCCCCAACGGGTTTGCATCACATCGCCCTGTGAGGCGGCGGTCGGCTGTCCGGTGGATGGGCCAAGCCGCATGACGTTGATGATCACACATGGGATTTCGGCCATGGCCGCATAACCGATATTTTCCTGCATCAACGAAAAGCCGGGGCCACTGGTAGCGGTCATCGATTTGAGTCCGCCAACCCTCCCGCCAATGATGGCCGCCATGCTGGCGATTTCGTCTTCCATCTGGATGAATTTACCGCCCACCTTGGGCAATTCGCGCGCCATTACCTCGGCCACTTCAGTGGAAGGGGTGATGGGATACCCGGCATAAAAACGGCATCCAGCAGCAATGGCGCCCTGCGCAATCGCTTCGTTGCCTTGCATGAGTTTGATAGACAAATCAGCCTCCTTAATTCAACTTCCGAACGACAATCGCCAGGTCCGGGCAGTGTGTATCGCAAAAATGGCAAGCGGTACAGCGTTCCTGATCAACAACGATGGGGTGGTTGCCGCTGGGATGCATCTCTAAAGCCTTGGTGGGACAAAACTCAACGCAAATGTGGCAGCCTTTGCACCAGGTAGCATGAATGATGACATGGCCGCGCGGACCTTTGCGGGCAGGCTTGTCCTGCGCTTGGTTTGGAACAGGAGCAACTTCGGTCATAACAATCCTTTCTGTGTTGAAACGACCATTTTGGTATGATAAATCATATTAATAGGATTATATCCAGTACGGGCTGCGAAAGAAATTGATGAAAATCCTGATTTTGACATTACCCGCATAGCCTATTGTCATATTCTGGAAGAATTTCGGCTGTGACGAGTGTAGGGCTTTTGGGAATTCCCTTGATCACACCCCAAAATGCGGCCCTCTTTACCGCAAATATCAGAGAACCGAGTGTTGTATAATCTGCTTAGTGATTAAAAAGAAAGTCATGCGGAGCGGAATGAAGTCCGCTTTTGCCAAAGAGATCAAGGTTGATACAACTGTGCCCACTTCCCCTAAACTGCTTAGTGTAAAAAATCTGTCGAAATACTTCGGTTCGGTCGCGGCATTGGGCGGGGTCGATTTCGACCTTGGGCCGGGTGAAGTGTTGGGCGTAGTCGGCCAACGCGGATCGGGAAAATCAACCCTGTTCCAGGTTTTAAGCGGTGTGTATCCTCCCACCAACGGCGAGATACTGCTTGAAGATAGGCGGCTGGCCCTGCGAAGCGCATCACATGCCCAGCGATGGGGGATTGAGACCGTGTATCAGAACCCACAACTGGCAGGCAATTTCAATGTATTGAACAACATCTTCCTGGGGCGTGAGCTTTGGTCATCCAATCGATTTAGGATACGCCCGGACGAGAAACACATGGCTCAAATTGCCCACGAGCTGCTGGACAGCTTCCAAATGGCGCGTGAGTTGATGTTCGAGCAGCCAGCCAACCTGTCGAACGAGCAAACCCAGGTAGTAGCCCTGTGCCGCGCCCTGTGCCGGTCAAGCCGCCTGCTCTTGCTGGATGACGCCCTGGCGGCGCTAACATTCGAGCGCCAGCAAAAACTACTGGTGCATATCAAGCAAATCGCATCCCAGAATGTGGGCGTCATTTTAAGCAGTGACGACCTCAAACACATTTTCGCAGTGACTGACCGCATCCTTGTGTTGTATCAGGGACGCCAGGTTGCCGTGCGCACGACCACAGAGACCACCCCGCGTGAAATTGTTGAATTGATTG
>JAKLPV010000071.1 GCA_022013685.1 Anaerolineae bacterium | reverse complement strand
TCTTGATCACCTGAAAGCCATCGACTGGCGGCGCGACGCCCTGCGTACCCTTTATATAAAGGGTACGCAGGGCGTCGCGCCGCCAGTCGATGGCTTTCAGGTGATCAAGACGGTAGTTAAACCGGGCGGGGACGAAGCCGAAAACACGCGAAATGGTATCACTTGGGGCAGTGCGGTTGTAGCCCAGGTAATCGACCCAGAAGGTGGAAAAGGGGAAGTTTGGCACCAGCCCTTGCATGAGGACGGTCAGAGAACGCAAGTAAGGAAGCCCCATTGGCACAAGCCAGGGTTTTTTATGGATGACATCCAGAATGATTTCAAGCGCCTGGCGAAACGAAAAGTATTCCGCGCCGCCGACTTCGTAGGTCTGGTTGGCTGTTTCAGGGTTATCCAACGACCAAAGCAGGCAAGTGACCAGGTCTTCAACCCACAACGGTTGCAGCAAAACATCACCCTGCCCCGGCAAGAACATGACCGGATATAGCGCCCCCAGGCGCGCCAGCGAAGTGGTGAAATGGTCTTCAGGCCCGTACAAGAGGGCAGAGCGAAAAATGGTATAGGGGACACCGCTTTTACGGATGTGTTCCTCGGCGACGCCTTTCATCTTGAGTACCGGGTAGAACGAAGCGCGATCGGCCCCCAGGTGACTGACATAAAAAAAACGTTGGATGCGCGCCTGGGCGGCAGCACGCGCCAGGTTGGCAGTGCCGCGCGCGTCTGTTTCGAGAATGCTGCCGCGCGGGCCTTCGTGTTCGGCTCCGGCCAAGTGATAGATCACCTGAACCCCACGCAGGGCGGCGCGCAGGCCGCGTTCATCGCTCAACGAGGTGACCGCCACCTCCACCGGCACGCCGCGCGGCAGAGCTGGGGTGCGTTTCGACGGGCGCACAAGCGTGCGGACTTCCTGTCCACTACTGGCCAGTTGGCGAATCAAAGCCCTGCCCAAAAAGCCGGTTCCACCGGTTACCAGAATCATGGTTGGGATTATACCCGTTCCACGCAGGCCTTTTACCGCTGCGTTGCGGAACAAATCTTGCAACAAAACAGTTACCCACTTCCCGATTCTCTTTATGAGGCAAAATGAAAAAACACCCCGCTGAACTTCCTTCCACCCCGAAACCTGCCCCTGATTATTGGCAGCTGGATACCATCCGCCCCTTCCTGAAAAAGTTCCAACAAAACCTGATCAGGCCCACCCTGGAAACGATGCACAGTATTGAACATGATTTGCCCCGGATTTTCGATAGCGATGAAGACCAGGATAAGTTATCGTAAGAGGAGTTGCAATGAAGAAGGCACCATTAATTGCCTGTATTTTGTTTCTATTTTTAAGCGCTTTTCCACACTCAACTCTGGCCGCGCGTGGCACCCCTGATTCTGCCCACTTTGGCTACGGCCTGCGCCTGGATGTGAACGGAGTGCGGGTCGAAGAAGCTTTATTGAGAGCCGCCCAGATGGAATTGGACTGGGTTGCCCTGGATTTTGACTGGAATGCCACCTGGCCCGACCCAGCTCACTGGGCTAGCGATACGCCTTTTGGACGCGCAGCGCGTCTAGCCGACACCCTGGGCCTGTCTCTTGTTTTCTCGATCCAGAATCCACCCGATTGGGCGATGACTCCCTATGGGCCGCATCCCGAACTGACGGCGGCCCTGCTATGCGATCTCAAACAACTTTTCCCGAACCTGAAAGCTGTAGAGCTGTATCCGCGCGCAAATACCCGCGCCGGGTGGGGCGCAGCGCCAGACCCAATCCGCTACGCCCTGCTATTACAGGCAGTCCGTACCCGGCTTGAGAACAGGCAAATCTCGTTATACCTTTTGGCAGGCGGCCTGACCAATCAGCTTTTATTGCCCGAAGACCAGCCGGATACGCTTTTTCTACAGGGACTTTATGATGCCGGTGCGCGCCCCGAAATTGTCAGCCTGCGCCTCGAGGGTTTGACCGGTATGCCGGGGGATGAACCATCTGCTGTCAATACCCTGCGTCACTTTGAGACGGTTCGAAGTGTCATGAATGCCAACGGTCAGTCTCAAGCATTGGTCTGGGTCACAGGCTTCGGCTTACCGGATGAACTGGCAGCATCCACTTCCCAGAAACAATCAGAGTGGCTGACACAATCTTACCGGCTGATGCGTTCACGTTTGTATTTTGGCGCATCTTTTTATACTTGCTATAACGTTTTACCTGCTGCAACATCTGACCAGGCCTGCTTGATCAGACAGGATGGTTCGAAACACCCTTTCCTGACCCAACTAGGTTCCTTGATAGATGAAAATTAAGACTCTTTAGGAATTCCCGTGATAGGCCGATATCAGAGAACCAAAATTAAGACTAACAAAATTATCAGAATCTGGAGAATTAAGCGAATCTAATTTTTGAGGGCGAAGGAGTGTTGTAAAATGGAATCAGTTTCTGGAGTCTTTTTTGACTAGACAACATCGCTGGTATAAGCCGCCCCGTTTCCTGCCTAAATCCGGTTTGCTTTTTGATGAAAACCCACAACCCATGTGGGTTTACGATCTCAAATCGCTGGCCTTTTTAGCGGTTAACCAGGCGGCAATCGCAAAATACGGTTACAGCCGCGAAGAGTTCATTGGCATGACTCTCAAGGATATTCGCCCTGAAGAAGATATCGCCACGCTGGAAAACAACCTTTCACACCCGCGGCCCACTCTTCAACACTCCGGGGAATGGCGGCACCGCACCAAGAACGGCCTTTTATTAAGCGTCCAGATCGATTCGCAAAAAATGCGCTGGCGCGGCAAGGATGTTGTCCTGGTGGTTGCCAGGGATATCAGCCAGGATCGTAAAGCGCGTGATGAAGTCTTCGCTCTCTGGCAGCAACACTTGCAACTGCAAGAAATCATCAACCAAAGCCCGGCCATTGCATTCATGTGGAGCGCCGCGCCGGGCCTGCCGGTGACTTTTGTTTCCGAAAATATTTCCCAGTTTGGCTATCTACCCGAACAATTTACCCGTAATGGAATGCGATATAGCACAATCATCCACCCTGATGACCTCGAACATGTTTTGGATGAGATCGAGCGATATGCGCACCGCGAAACATCCCACTTTATGCAGGAGTATCGCATCCTGACCAGTGAGCGCGAAGTGCGCTGGGTTGAGGCGCGCACCTGGATCCACCGCGGGGCGAACGCTCAGGTTATTGGTTATTCAGGCGTGGTGTTCGATATCAGCGAGCGCCGCAAGGCAGAAGAAGGATTGCACTACCAGGCTGCTCTAACGACAAATGTTTCAGACGCCATTATTTCCACCGATTTGGTGTTTAATATCTTAAGCTGGAACCCCGCAGCAGAGCAGATTTTCCAATGGAAAGAAAATGAAGTGCTGGGAAAGCACTGGCATTCACTCGCTGAAATACACTATCTCGGCCAGAATGCATCAGAAGTGCTGCGCCAGTTCAACTCGGTCGGATACTGGGGAGGCCTTTTATCACAAAAACGCAAAGACGGGCAAGCGATCATTTCAGATGCGCGGATTTCAATGGTCAAGGACACCAAAGGGCAACCTGTCGGTGTTGTGGTTGCCTGTCGTGATATCAGCGAAAAAATAAAAATTGAGCAGGCCCTGAAGAACAGCGAAAAACAATACCGCGCCATTTTCGAGCAAGCAGCGGTTGGCGTGTCGCGCACAAACATTCTGGGTACTTTTTTGGATGTAAATGAAAAATTTTGCCAGATTACAGGATATTCACGCCAGGAATTATTGGGATGTTCGTTCGAAGAAATCACCGACCCCGCAGACATAGATAATAACGCCCAAATCCGTCAGGATCTCTTCGACCATAAAAAGCATTACGCCACAATCGAGAAACGCTACATTCGCAAGGATGGTTCACGCACCTGGGTTAACCTGACCCTTTCTTATATCGAATCCGACCCGGATGCTGAGCCTTTTTTACTGGCGATCACTGAAGACATCAATGTCCGCAAAAACCATGAGCGTGAGTTGCAGGCTCTCTATGAAGCCGGGCTTGCCTTAAGTTCCTTGAAAACGGCGCAAAAAATTTCCCAAAAAATTATCGAAATCTTGAACAATCACCTGGACTGGTATCACGCCGGAGTCTGGCTGCGTGAAAAAGACACTGATCGTATTCACATTCTTGCCTATAGCGTGCCACAAAACGAAATCGATCTTGAAGAAGAGCGCGAAAAAAGCCAGGAGATGGTATCCAGCATCGATACCGGGTTGACCGGCTGGGCAATGCGCCAGGGAAAAAGCATCCGCTGCGGCAATGTCACTACCGACCCGCATTACCTGTATGTTCATGACAGCATTTTATCGGGACTTTATGTCCCATTGATGTCTGCGGGACGGGCAATGGGTTGTCTCATGGTCGAAAACCACGAACCGGACGGGTTCAGCGAATATGACCAACGCCTGCTTGAGACACTTGCCAACCAGGCCACCATCGCGTTTGAAAACGCCAACCTGCTTGCAGTTGAAAAGGAAAGAGCCAACCAGATGCAAGCTGTTGTGCAGGCCAGCCAGGCCATTTCTGGCACACTTGATTTGCCAAACCTGCTCAATACCATTCTCGAAACTGCCCGGAACGCCATCCCGGCTACCGAACGCGGCACGATTATGCTCAAACAAGAAGATGGTTTACTGCACGTCAGCGGTTCTTTAGGCTATAAGGACCCATCTTTGCTGAAGGCAGCCATATCAGAAAACCTTGGATTTGGCGGGCAGGCTTATCGTGAACAACGCAGCTTTTTGGTAGCCAATGTCCGCGATTTGCCTGACCAGGAATATTTCGCCCAGTATCCAGAATCCACTGAAGTTCAAAGCGCTGTGGCCGCCCCGTTGATTGTTAAAGGCAAAGCGATAGGAATTATTTCGCTGGATAACTGTTCGCACCCAGCCGCTTTTAGCGAAAACGACCTGCAATTGCTGACCACTTTTGCCGCATCCGCCGCCATTAGCATTGAAAATGCCCGCCTTTTTGAACAAACCCAGGTTCGCCTGGCTCACATTCTGGCCCTGCGCACAATCGACAACACGATCAATGCCAGCGCGGATATCCAGGTTATCCTGAATGTTATCCTGGAACAGGCTCGCGACCAATTGGGAGTCGATGCCGCCTGCATCCTGGAATTTAACCCCGTGACAATGAATCTGGAGCATCAGGCCAGTATCGGATTTTACACAGAGAATATCCGCAAATCGCGTCTCAGGATTGGCGAAGGCCTGTCCGCCAGGTCTATTCTTGATCGTAAGGCAATTTTAGTCACAGACCTGGCTTCCCAATCCCAGGATTTCTTGCAAAATGAGTTACTTAAAGATGAGGTTTTTGTCTCCTATGCCTGTGCGCCGATGTTGGCCAAGGGAGAAGTAAAAGGCTTGCTTGAAGTTTTTAATCGCAAGGCTCTTGGCATTGAGCCAGAGTGGCTCTCTTTCCTCGAAATGCTCGGAGGCCAGGCAGCCATTGCCATAGAAAATACCCACCTTTACCATGATTTGCAGCGCTCAAATCTTGAGCTAACCATCGCCTACGATGCCACCATTGAAGGTTGGGCACAGGCGCTTGAATTGCGTGACCAGGAAACCGAAGGCCATAGTCGCCGTGTGCCTGAATTGACACTGCAACTGGCGCGTGAGCTTGGCTTGCACGGTGAAATCCTGACACATATCCGGCGCGGCGCATTATTGCACGATATTGGCAAGATGGGCATTCCCGATTCTATTTTGCACAAACCCGGCCCGTTGACGGACGAAGAATGGGCGCTGATGCGACGCCACCCTGTAAGAGCCTATGAGCTCTTATCAAAGATCCCTTACCTGCAATATGCGCTTGAAATTCCCTACTGCCACCACGAAAAATGGGATGGCAGCGGCTACCCGCGCGGGCTAAAAGGCGAGCAAATTCCGTTTGCAGCCAGAATATTTACGATAGTAGATGTGTTCGATGCCCTGACCAGTGACCGCCCCTACCGCCCTGCCCTTAACCTGCCGGAAGTGCTCACCTATATCCGTGAACAGTCTGGCCGACACTTCGATCCGGCGGTCGTCAAGGCTTTCTTGAAACTGATCATAAAAAAATAATCCCCCGTGCAGGCAAGCCAGAATACAAAATATTCAGCCAAAAATCAGGAAGATTCGGTGCCTTTCTCTATCGCCCGGATATGCTCCTCGATATGCGCCAGGCCGCGTTCAGCCCAGGCCTGCATGGCAAATTCACCATAGACCTCGTGGCGCGTGAGTCGACTCCAGGCGGCAGGCGGCAGGCTGGTGAGCCAGCCCACCAGGTCCCGGATGCTGTCTTGAAACTCATCCAGGATTTTCCCAAGCGGCTCAGCGGCGTTATAGTGGGCTTGTTGCCAGGCATCACCGTCGAAATTTTGAAAAACCGGATGCTCCTCAGCAACAGCCCGCCTCAAGCGCATTCCATACACCTGTTTGTCCACGTCACGGACATGGGTGGCGATCTGGTGAACATTCCAGCCATCCCCGGTCAGAGAGCGGAAAGGATCGGGCACATCCCGGCACAAGCGCTCAAATTCTTGCGCAGCGGCCAGGGTTTGAGCCAACAGTTTGTCGCGATATTCATAGAGTTCATTTTGGTCAGGCATATCAAGCCTCCGGTGCCCATTCATGCAGTTATTGCTCTGGCGCAGTCACTTGCTCAACTGTTCTTTGCATCTCGCCCAGCACGCTTTCGGGGGACAGACCAAGCACAAAGAAGGTGTAAAAGCCATCGCCGAGCACCCGCCGCGCCACACGCCACCCGGCCAACTGCGGATAATTGCCCATTTGGGGAACCAGGTCTGCCGCGGCGCGCCACTGCGGGGTTGCATTGGTAACCATGCCCAGCGCCGAAACGCGCACGGGTAAAAATCCACTATCGTCTGCCCAGCGAACCTGGTTTTCAGCCGAAAGAGCCCAGCGCATGAACAGCCAGCCCGCCAACTGACGCGCCGGACTGCTTTCAAAGAGCACGAAAGATGGCCCATAGGCCACCGCTGCCCGGGTTAGGCCGGGAAAGGGCAATACCGTCCACTCATCTGTTGTCCCGGATACGCGCCAGGCCGAATCCTGGGCCATGATTTCGCTCAAGCTGCCGCTGATGAACAGCGCCCGCCGCGCGGCCAGGTGGTGGTAGGATGTCAGGTCGGTTGCCAACCAGGCGCAGCCGTCTTCGCGCAAACCGCTCAAGAAGAGCAACGCGGCCTCGTTCTCGTCGCGCACAAAATCGAATTCGCCCCCCCCGGCCACATCGCCATTGAAAGCCCTGAACCAAGAATAAGCCGTCCAGGGGTCGCCATCCAGCACCAGGCCGCCATAACCGTCGTTGGTCTCGTCGGCATCCAGGCGGAAGGTGGCATTGGCAGCGCAAGCCTGTTCGTAGAACTCATCTGACGTTTGCGGGGCATTCTCGAAGCCCAGTTCACGCGCCCAGCCAAGGTTGTAAAACAGCAGGCGCGTCGAACGCACGGCAGGCAGCCCCAGCCGCCGCCCATCTACCTCGTCCTGCCGCCACAAGCCAGCCGGGAAATCGTTCAGGTCGTTTTGGGTAAAACCAAATTCTGGATTAGTGATGTAAGGATTCAGCGCCGCGATCAGGGATTCTTCGTCCCAGGCCAGCGCCTGTTCTGGAAGCGCCAGCGCCAGTTCGGGCAACCCGTCGCCTGTCTGGCCGCTGCGAACGGCCTGCTCCAGAGCAGACAAGTTCTCCCAGGCCCGGGCCTGGACGGTGATTCCCCACGGATTGGTCAGGCTGAATTCTGCGGCCAACTGCGCCAGCAATCTGGCCTGTGAACCATCCAAGCCGTGCCACAGGCTGACGGTTAATCCGCGCAGGGCCTCGGTGCTGACTCCCAGGTCTGGGGCCTGGGTGGGAATCGGGGCGGGGGTTTGGGAGGCAGAAGGCAGCGGCGTGGACTCTGCCACGGCAACGGTAGGCGTGCTCAGGGGCAGGTAGACGATCTCCACGCATGAAGCCAGCAAAAATGCAGAAATGGTCAGGGTCAGGAAAAGTCGCTTCATCAGCGTCTCCTACATCCCGACCATTGGAACGGGCGTAAAGACAAGGATAAAGATAAGAATCATCAGCCAGGCCAGGGCGCGGCGGCGCGGGTCAAGCGCGGTAATTTCGTCGAGCGTTTCAGGATGGGTGCGCCCCAGGAAAAAGATCAAGGCAGCCCATAGCCACCAGCCGGCCCAAAAAACACCCAACCCACCCATGACCACCAGAAGAAACGGCAGGGCGCGGCGCACTTGTTTGCCAAGCAGGGCATACAGGATGTGGCCGCCATCAAACTGCCCGGCAGGGATGAGGTTGAGCGCGGTAACCAAAATGCCTGCCCAACCGGCCAGCGCAACCGGGTGGATCATCACATCCAGCCCGCCATAAGGCACTGGTTGGCCGGTGAAAAAGTAGGCCAGCCAGTAAAGTATGGGCGACAGCCCGTTATAGTCTGCCGGGGCGGGCAGTAATTGGCCAAAAACAACAAATTTTGCCAGAAGGTAGAGTATGGAATTGCCTTCGATAAATCCATTTTCGATTGGCTGGATGATGCTGGTGGTCGAAAGACTCAACCCGATCAGCAACACGGGAATTGAAACCACCAGCCCGGCCAACGGGCCGGCAATACCAATATCAAACAGTGTTCGCTTGTTTTTGGGCAGTTCGCGCATGTTGATGAACGCGCCCATGGTGCCGAGGATACTGAAGAAAGGCAAGGGGATGAAGAAAGGCAGACTGACGTTGGTCTTGTGGTAGCGCCCGGCGAAGTAATGTCCAAACTCGTGCGCCAGCAAAATGGAAAGCAACGCCAACGCGAAAGGCCAGCCGGTATAGAAATAGCGCACCATCAGCACCAGCAGGCCCAGAATGTCTTCAGGAATGGGTACGCCTTCGGGGATTTGCGCTCCGGTCAGCATAACGCTGATGATGGTCAAAATGAACATGATCAGGTTCGTGCGTGGGTTCGAAGGAGGCGGAGCAGGTAGTTTTTCGACCAGCAGGATCACCTGGCCCTGGTTTTCCACCTGGCGGAAAAGCGGCATCAGGCCGTGTGGTTTGAGCGCTTCGGCCAGTTGATCATAGGCTGCGGCACTGTCTTCTGTACCATTAAGGAGTTGTCCGCGATAACGCAGCAGGTACGGGTCATTGTGCCCGCCGCTGGTAACATCTTCGATACGGAAGATGCGCGCTACCAGGCTGTTCAAGATTTCAAGGTCAGTTGTCATTAGGCGATTGGGGAATTCTGAAATTTGGTGATTTTGCGATTGGCTGATTAAGGTTTACGGGAGTGGATGGGAGTCGAACCCACCCTGGAACGCAACGCGCCCCAACACTGATTTTGAAGACCAGGAGACCCACCAGGACCTAGCCACTCCCATGTGCAAGGATACTCTAGTTTTCGGTTTTCGTAAATTGTTTTTGACACAGGCCGCCAGCATAAAAGTAAAGGCGCCAGGACAGTATTCGTAAAACCTGGCGTCTTTGCGCCAAGGATTTTTAGACTTTTACGGCCAGAGCGATTGCCACATTTCTGCCATTCCTTCGGCCACTACTGGCAGGAGCATGGCGGTCAGGGTCGTGAAGGCGGCCACGCCCAAAATGACAAGGATGCCGGTCATGATCCCGATCCAGGCCATCCAGTGACCGGATGGGCGGCGCAGCCCGCGCAGGCCGCTGATGAGCGAGAACACTCCACTGAGCAAGGCCGCCGGGTAGCACACCACGGCGGTCATCGGCAGAAAGGGGGCAAACCCAATGCAAAAGAAGAGTAACGTAAAAATAGCGGAGACCAGGCTGAGCCGGGCGTGTTTGTTGGGCAGGGCAGAGGCCATGCGCGGATTATACAGGATTTGCGCGACCCAATCTTAACAAGAACACCCGTTCCAAAAAATTTAAGCCAATCGTCAGGTTGGGGAGTGCTTCAAGATGCTATAATGATTTTGCTTCCCATATCGTACAATGAATGCCGTCCTTCGATACCGCCCTTCGACTGCGCTACGCTCCGCTGAGGGCTTGACACCTGAAACCAGATACCTGACACCTGATACCTGACACCTGATACCCAAAAATGTCCTTCGTCCACCTGCACACCCATACCGTATATTCACTGCTCGACGGTTTCTCGAACATCAAGAAGCTGGTCAAACGCGCCAAGGAAATGGGCATGCCCGCCCTGGCCATTACCGACCACGGAACCATGTTCGGCGCAATCGAATTCTATAATGCCGCCAAGGCTGCCGACATCAAGCCGATTATCGGCGTTGAAACGTACATGGCCGCACGCGGGATGAAGGACCGCGATTCCAAACTGGATAAAAAATCTTCGCATCTGCTGCTACTGGCAGAGAACGAAGTCGGTTACAAAAACCTGCTTAAAATTACCTCCGCCGCGCAGATGGAAGGCTTTTACTATTATCCGCGCATCGACCATGATTTTCTGGCTGCCCATTCCGAAGGGCTGATCGCCACTTCGGGCTGTATGTCGGCTGAAATTCCGCGCCAGTTGATCGAGGAAAAGCCCGAAGAAGCGGTGCGGCGCATGAACTGGTACTACGATGTCTTCGGGCCAGACCGCTTCTACGTCGAGTTGCAGCAGCATAATATTGCCGAGATCACCGAGCTAAATCG
The DNA here is from genome assembly GCA_022013685.1 of Anaerolineae bacterium. Lineage (GTDB taxonomy): Bacteria > Chloroflexota > Anaerolineae > Anaerolineales > Villigracilaceae > UBA8950. Next base: position 16,617 of record JAKLPV010000071.1, on the reverse strand, counting down.
CAAACTGGTCGAGTTGGGCGCGAAATATTCGGCCAAATTTGTGGCGACAAACGACGTCCACTATATCGAAGCGGAAGACGCCCAATACCAGGATGTGCTGCTCGCCATCCAGACCGGCAAGTCGCTTAAAGACCCGGACCGGATGCGCTACGACAGCCAGACCTTCTACCTGCGCAGTCCGCAGGAGATGAGCGTCCTGTTTGCCGAGATCCCGGAAGCGCTGAGCAATACCATCGAAATTGCTGAACGCTGCGAAGTGGACCTGGGCTTCAAGGGCTACCACCTGCCCGAATTTGAGTTCCCGGAAGGCTTTAGCGCCGAAACCTACCTGCGGCACCTGTGCGAGATCGGTCTGGAAAAGCGCTACGGTTCCCACAAAGAAGACCCGCAGATTCGCGAACGGCTCGATTTCGAGCTGGGCGTCATCCACGAAATGGGTTTTGACGCTTACTTCCTGATCGTGTGGGATCTGTGCCGCCACGCCGCCGAGAATAATATCTGGTACAACACGCGCGGCTCGGCAGCCGGATCGATCGTCGCCTACACCCTGTTCATCACCCTGGTCGACCCGATTCACCACCAACTGCTCTTTGAGCGTTTTCTGAATCCGGGCCGCATCTCGATGCCCGATATCGACCTCGACTTCCGCGACGACCGCCGCGCCGAAATGCTCGAATACTGCGCCCGCAAGTACGGCGACGATAAAGTAGCCCAAATCATCACCTTTGGCACCATGGCCGCCCGCGGAGCGCTGCGCGATGTGGCGCGGGTGATGGACATCCCCATCCCAGATGTGGACAAGGTTGCCAAGCTGGTGCCGAACGTTCCGGGCAAGCCGGTTTCACTAACAGAAGCGCTTGAACAGGTGCCAGACCTGAAGAAAATCTACAATACCGACCCGGTCATGCGCTCGGTCATCGACACCGCCATCCACATGGAAGGCGTCGTCCGCAATGCCGGGACTCACGCCGCCGGGGTGGTCATCGCCGACAAACCCCTGACCGAGTACCTGCCGATCCACCGGCCAACCTCCAACGCCGAAGAAACGCCGATCAAAACCGTCACCCAGTTCGAAATGGGTATTCTCGACAGCATGGGCATGCTCAAGGTTGATTTCCTGGGCCTTTCCACGCTGACGGTCATGGCGCGCGCCTGCGATCTGATCCGCGAGCGCACCGGCAAGGAATACGACCTGAGCAACATCCCGACTGACGACCCGGCCACCTTTGAACTGCTCGGGCGCGGACAGACCGCCGGCGTCTTCCAACTTGAAGGTACGGGAATGACGCGCTGGGTGGTCGAAATGAAACCCAGAAACCTCGACAACATCATCGCCATGGTGGCGCTTTATCGTCCCGGCCCGATGGATTTCATCCCGTCGTACATCCGCCGTATGCACGGCGAGGAACCGATCGATTATCGTCACCCGTCCCTGGAGCCGATCTTCAGCGACACCTACGGCATTCCGGTCTATCAGGAACAGATCATGCGCGCCGCAGTTGAGATCGGCGGCTTTACCCGCTCCGAATCTGACGACCTGCGCAAGGCCATCTCGAAAAAACTGGCCGATAAAATTGCCAAGAATAAAGAAAAGTTCATCAAGGGCGCGGTCGAAAAAGGCGTCATGGACAAGCCCACCGCCACCGCCATCTTCGAAGACTGGGAACAGTTCGCGCGCTACGGGTTCAATAAATCTCATGCGGCTGACTACGGCCTGGTGGCCGTCCAAACCGCCTACCTGAAAGCCCATTACCCGGCCGAATACATGTCGGCCTTGATGACCGTCTTCAAAGACACCAGCGATAAAGTTGCGCTTTACATTTCAGATGCGCGCGCCATGGGCATCGAAGTGCTGCAGCCAGACGTCAACCACTCGCGCTATTTCTTCAGCATTGAAGACTGCCCGGAGACCGGCAAACCCGCCATCCGCTTCGGCATGGGTGCGGTCAAAAACGTCGGCCAGGGGCCGGTCGATGCCATCCTGCTGGCCCGTAAACAGGACGATGTCGAAACCCCCTTCAAGGATATCAACGACTTTGCCCAACGCGTCGATCTGCGCGCCGTTGGCAAACGCGCCCTGGAGTGCCTGGTCAAGGTCGGCGCGCTCGATCCGTTTGGCACCCGCGCCGGTCTGCTGGCCTGCCTCGAGCAGACAGTCGCCGCATCGGCCTCGCACATGCGCGCCGCCGAAAGCGGGCAGCTATCGATGTTTGGCGGCGCAAGCGGCATCCAGGCCGAAAGCATCCGCCTGCAAGACCTGCCCACCGACCGCAAAGATACCCTGCTCTGGGAGCGCGAGCTGCTCGGCCTGTATCTCTCAGACCACCCGCTCTCATCACACGCCGAACTATTAACCCGCGCCGTCAGCCACAATTCGATCAGCCTTAACGATGCCGGCAGCCAGGAACGGGTGCGCGTGGCCGGCCTGGTTGTTTCGAGCCGCGCGTTCAAGACCAAAAAAGACACCATGATGGGCTTTGTGACCCTTGAAGACATGCAGGGCAACATCGAACTCGTCATCTTCCCCCGCACCTGGGAAAAATTCCGCCACCTGTGCGAAGACGGCAAGGTCATCGTGGTCGATGGCAAGGCCGATGGCACCACCCCGCCCAAAGTGCTGGTGGATGAGATCAAAACGGACGTGACCTTCTACGACAGCGTTGCCGCGGGCGACGAGTACCTGCCCCCAGCGCCGGGTACAGCCGGAACGCCTGCCCCGAAACCTGCCCTCGTTAAACGACCGGAATCCAAACCGGCAGCGCCTCCCGCGCCGCGGCCGGTTCCCGTCAAGATCGCCGAAGCGGCAGCCGATTACATTCCCGAACCCGAAGACGAGGATGACGATTTCGACGATATGCCGCCGCCGCCCGAAGCCCCGCCCGAGTGGGACGATTTCATCCTGCCCGAAAAGCCCCTGGCTGTTGCGCCGCCCGCCGCCCCGCTCGACGATTTGCTGACTTTCGAGCAGTATGGCAACACGCCCCGCGCCAGGGCCGCCGTGCCCCCGCCGGTGATCATCCAACCGGTCAACCTGCCGCCCATCCACTCCAGGCCCATCGCCCCGCCGACGGTGATCGAGCCGCAAGACGATGGCCTGCCGCCGCGCATCATCACCATTTACCTGCGCCCCGGCGGCGACCAGACCCGCGACCGGCGGCGGATCAAGAACGTTTACGGCATCCTGATCTCGCACCCCGGCAAAGACCGCTTTTCTTTTTACGTGACCGAAGAAGGGCGCGGACACCTGATCGACTTTCCCAACGACTCGACCCGCATCTGCGTCGAAATGCTCGACCGCCTGAAGAAACTGCTCGGCAGCGAAGATTGGCGCATCGAGGAGATCCAGTACCAGTAATTTAAAAAGGTGACAGTCATCTGCGCACACATCTGCAGAATCCATCGTGATATACTAAAAACAGTCATTTTGGTTTATGCTGGAGAACAAGATGGAAAAATTTAACCGTATTACCTTCGACCCCAACCTGATGGGCGGACGGGCCTGCATCCGGGGAATGCGCGTCACTGTTGCACTGATTCTGAACCTGGTTGCCAACGGCATGACAGTCAAACAAATCATCAAAGAATATCCTTATCTTGAAGAAGAAGACATTCGCCAGTCCCTGCAATACGCTGCCTGGCTGGCCGATGAAAGCGTCCAGATTTTGGAGCCGCTTGCCGCATGAAGTTCTTGGCAGATATGGGCATTTCCATGCGCGTCGTGGCTGCGCTGCGGAAGCAGGGCCACGACGCTGTTCATTTGCAGGATCAAAACCTTGGCCGCCTGCCCGATTCTGAAATCCTGACCAAAGCCCGCGCCGAAGAACGGATTGTCCTGACCCATGATCTGGATTTTGGCGAACTGTTGGCTGCCAGCGGCGGAACTTTGCCAAGCGTGGTGATTTTTAGGCTGAAAGATATGCGCGCCGAAAATGTCAGCCAGCACTTGTTTAGCCTTTTGCGCTTGCAATCCGAAGCCCTGGCGCGCGGCGCTGTGTGCAGCGTTAGCGAGCAGAAAGTTCGCATTCGGGCGCTACCAATCTAAAATAGTTGAGAACAGGTGGCAGTCAGTTTCAAAACAACTGTCTCGCCCGTTGGGCAAAAAACCGCCAGCGCTGGCGGTTTTTTGTTGGATATTTTGGATAGCGTCCTTCGACTACGGGCTCCGCCCTCCGCTCAGGGCGTGGTGCTTTATGTAACGGTTTTTTTGCCGCTGAAGCGATCTCCCCAATCCACGCTTGCATCCGGCTTGCCTTTTCTGTATGATGGTTTTAACTTTCTTATCAGTGGAGGCAACATCATGAACGTGAGCGAGTTTTATTCCCTGTTCAGCGCAACCTGCTTTGCCCTGGTCGGCCTGTGGTGGAATGTGGTTGAAAAACGCCAGGAGTGGTTCAAAGACGAAGCCATGAAAACCATCGCGGGCGGCGTCTATCTTTCCTTCCTACTGCCCGGCCTGATGGGCCTCGGCGCACAGATCGGCGGCGAGAGCGGCTTTTTGTGGCGGCTGGCTTTTGCGGTCGGTTCCGGCTTTGGCATTTTTTACACCTTCAAACTGCTCGACAAAACAAAAAACGGAGCCTTCACTGGTCCGTTTCGGCGCAACCGCTGGCTGGTGATCGCGATCTATGGCTTTATCCTGCTCGGTTCGATCGGTTTCGATTTCGTTTTCACCCTGGTCGGCATCCAGCCTTTACAGGTTGAAGCTTTCTGGCTGTGCCTGCTGATCCTGCTCGGCCACGGCCTGGCCTGGGACTTTTTGACCCAACCCAAGGCGGCGCAGGCCTAATTCTTTTAAATAAAACATCATTTTAAAAAAAAAATATTGCGTACCCTGAAAACATGGCGCTGGGCAGTTTTCACTCACGATATCCAGCGGTAGACCGAGACGACAGACCGAAGGAGCAGAAGGGTAATCAAAGCAGCTATCGGCAAGGAAAGCAAACCCCACACAAATCCCCCTGGATGGCTGCTGCTCCATGTAAGCAATCCAAGTGGAAAGCCAACCGAGATCAAAATAATCAGCACACCTTGAATATTCTGGTGGGGGACATTCTCACCGGCTATGCCTGGCGCCATCAAAACTTGAATTTTGGCCTGGTCAAGAATATCATGGGTGGAGCCCAGGGCAGCGCAGGCCACGAGAAACGGAAACAGCGCGGCCATGAGAAAACCAAAAGGCAGGGATGGATTGGTCAAAACCAGCGCCAACCAACCGAGAAGAACGCCCAACCCCCAAGCAGGCGCCAACGGCGCAAGCAAAAGATGGGTGTCTTTGATGGGTAACGAGCGAAGCAACCACCAATGCGCCAGGTCTCTGCGCAGTTGACCCGTTGTCAGGCTTCCCAATAAGACCGCCCATAGTCCACCCATAATTAGCTGCACAATCCAGCCGGATGAGAGAAAAATCCCGATACTCAAAAAGAAGACCAATCCCCAGCGCAGCACCATACTTGCTTGCAGCGCGCGCCGCGATTGAACCAGGTTTTTCCAAAGCATGATCCAAACACCACCCCTGGCCGGCAGGCGACTGGGAGAATGGGTGGCCTTCAGCCTGCTCTGCCGTTGGATGTTCTCGATCAGTTCGTAGTTCATGAAACTACGCGCAAGACGGGTAACTGATATCAGTCGTGTTTCCTGAGCGGCCCGCCCCAGGTGCATGCGGCTGGCCCAGATTAGCAAAATTGTCACGCCCAAAGCCAGGATCAATATTGCCAAACCCGCCTGGCTCAACCATTCTGTGGACGAGAGCGCATCCCCAAATGCGGCTTGCAAGGGAAAGATCAGCGGGGCTAAAACAAGCGTTCTCCAGTCAGGGAAGAAAAGGGCAGCCAGCAGGCCCAGGCCAAGTGTTGGAACAATCAGGCGTAGCCAAAACAACTGGCTGGCCGACCGATTCCGGCGTAGACGCAAGGCTCCTAATCCGTACAGTCCGGCCTGAAGCCCCATCTGGAGTGGCAGAATGACGGCCAGTGAACGCAAGCTGGACGCAAAATAGGTGGGTAAACTCTGGATGTCGGCTGCACCTGATAAAACAATATCGGTCAGCGCGAAGGATATCAAAATGGCCCCAGCGGCGAAAGGGATGACTGCCCCGAACCAGTCCATCAGGAACCAGGCAAATCCCACACTCCGGCGGGAAACCGGGGTTTGGCAGAGCAGATAGGCATCCGCCTCACTAAAAACGAATGGGCTGTAACCAGTCACTTGCCATAGTTTTATGAGTCCCCAGCCCGCCAGTATAAAAGCCACGATCAGGGTTGCCATGCTGGTGGGTTGACCCACAGCCAGGGGCTCGAAGATTTGGGCCAGCGCAGACCCAAGCATGGCGAAGACAGCCACGGCCCAAATGAACCAAAAAACGCAGAAGTAAACGAAATAAAGCAAATTGGTCAGGGAACGGTCGCGCGGGTCGAAGCCCAGAACTCGAAGCCAGTAAGCCAGGCGGGAAAAAGTGCGACGGCGAAATAGAATCCAAACCGAGCCTGCGTCAGGCAGCATTTAAAAGTCCATTCTTCATGGAGTAGACCCGATCGGCCAAACCTGTTTTAAAACCCGGATCGTGGGTGGAAAGCAGGATCGCAACCCCTTGCTCTCTCAACTCGGATAAACGGCGGATGAAAAGCCGGGTGCTGTCAGCATCCAAAGCGGAGGCAGGCTCATCCAGCAGCAGCACCTTGAAGGGACGAATAAGCGTAAAGAGCAGTCCCAGCTTGAGGCTCATGCCGCGGGAATAGTAGTGAGGCAGCAAGTCGCGCGCCTCCCAAAGGCCAAACTCGCGCAACAGGCTCTCTGCCCGGGTATCGAAACCGTTTTCCGCGCCATGCGCAAAGGCAATGAAACGCAAGTGTTCCCAGGCGGTCAATTCGGTGTAGAAACGCGGCACATCCGGCATAAACGCCAGCGTCCGTTTCGCTTCGGGTTCATCCTTGTACAGATCGTACCCGTCAACGCGTATTTCTCCGTTTGTAGGCCGCATCAGGCCGCTCAAGCACAACATCAGGGTTGATTTGCCAGCGCCGTTTTGGCCTTCCAGAACAGAAATTTCGCCTGCGTTTAGGGCCAGATTGGTTGGGGCCAGGGCTTGAAAATTTCCATACGAATGACTAAGATCAGTGGCTTGCAAAAGAGGCATGGGGATTCCTACCTTTGGAAGAATAATCCTGGGTTAGAAAGGCCACTTATTCATTCATTAAACCAGCCGACAGACCAGGGAAAATACCTGACGCGGAGCGTGCCGCACCTCGTATACGCAGCAGAGTCCCATGCATCATCCCGGTGATCGCGCGGGAGGTTTTGTGGGCTGGCTTTATGATTGCAGGACACGCTTTTAAGAACCGTTTTCTGCGGCCTGTAACTGAGCAATCGCAGTCTTTGGTTTTTTGAATGGAACAAATAACGACATAATGCCGATAGTTGCTCCAGCAATAAGCCATATTGTTATCATGGCAATCGATGAAATTGTGTACGCCACATCACTTGGCATTGTTGACGGGTCAATCACCCCAAGACTTTCGGCAAAGTAACCAACAGGAAGCACAACTGCAAGCATAATTGGAATAATCACAAATGGGCTTATCCCGGTACCACACAACGCGCTGAAACTTACTCTTAATAGCGAGACATCATGGCGTTTTCCTGCCAACCCTACTAAAAAGCCAATTATTAGCCAGATGACGATCAGCGGCACAATGAATGTTTTGATTTGATTTGGCAATAGTTGAGAAGATATGGCAAGCAGCCACAAAAAGCCCGTAATCAGCGATGTAGTTGTGCCCACAAATATTGAATTCAAAAAGGTTTTCATTTCTAACTCCTTACCGATTATAGAGGCAGTCTCTCGCAAAGATGCAGCCCAATTCATTCGTAAATTGAGCCTGTCTCTATTTTCGGTGCTTTCCCCCATGTTATCAACTGTGGAATGCCCTGGTTTTCCGGATTCAAGCGCACCTGTGGCATTCCCCAGTTTCAAAATCAATTCTATTCTGGAACTGACTTGATACTTGGCGTAAATGTTTTTCAAATGGAATTCAACCGTGCGGTCAGAAATACCAAGCGATGAAGCAATCAGCTTGTTGCTTTTGCCTTGCAACAGATGTTTTATGACTTCCCATTCACGGTTACTCAATCGAGGAAATTGTGCCATTGAATTTTCCTTTTTAGACGATCGCGCCAAGTGCAGGCCGCCTGCCATTGGCTTGCACTGTGAGTACCGGCAAGGGCGGATGTGGCGGGCCATCATTTTCCCGGAAAGAAAACTGCGTTAGGCGCACTCACCGCACACAAGATTCATTGAAAGAAAACATGGCGATTGGGGTAACAGGGATTACCTGGCTTTCCAGTTAGCAAGGGTGATGCCAATAATTGCTAAAAGCATGAGACCAGATAACGCCAACAACAAGAAAGAAATTTTGTTACTCATGTCGTTCGGTAACGTTGTGCCCAGCCCTTGAACAAGAAAACTTACACCAAGTGTTATCACGAGCCATCGCCCTAATTGCTCAATAACCCTTGATGAGTGCTTGATGTTTGGGGTGGTAATAACTTCGCTCATAGGTTTAAAACCCAATAAGCGCAACATTTGCCTGTTGAATATTCCCATCAAAACTGTGACCGTCCCGAAGATTAACCAAAAAGGGAACATCGTATTATTTCCTTTCGTGCTTGTGCGCCTAACGGTTTGCGGCCCGCCCTGCGAATTGGGCGACGATAATTGTTATTACAGATTGTCTGTTGAAACTTCTCGAAGTTCCAACAGAAGTTCTTCAATTTCTTGACCGCGAGCATTCGCAAACCCTTTCGATTCGCCGATAATTTTAAAGCCGCATTTCTCTAAAACCCGACGCGAGCCGAGATTGTCTTTGCCTACTCGCGCATATATCGGGCGAATTTGGTTCTTCTGTGTTAAGAACTCCTTAAGTGCCCATGTAGCAATGCCCTTACCCCAATACTCTTTCCCAAGCCAATAAGTAACTTCCGGCTTGCCTTCATCTTCATAGCTTGAAACACTTCCTGCAACCTGCCCATTAAAGAGGATTGTCTGTATGATAACTGTTTTATCTGCCAAAATTCTGCGCCAATGTGCCATAAAGGCTTCTTGGTTGGTCGGATCTTTCGCAGTGAAAGCTGCCATGTAATTAGCTTCTTGATCCAGTTGATGTTCAAAAAAGATGGGAAGATCATCGTTTACAACATTGCGCAGAACCGGTTTGTTTGACATACAGTTTTTCTCCACAAAATATTTCTGTTTTTTTACCAGGCCACTTTTCAGGATTTCAGCCGCCCAACGGATTGCGGCCTACCCTGTGGACGCCCGCTGTGTTGTTTTTTTTGTCATCAGATGGTGGACAAGCAATACAACTTCATCGATCAATCTCTTTCGGTAACAGCTCGTCTGCATCGGGCTTCTGAAAAATACGAAACGACGAGAGCATAAGTTCTTCTGGAATATAGTGAATCGTATTGGTGAGATTTTGATTCCTGTGTCTCACCCGTTTCAGTAGCTCATCTTCATCTGCATTCATAAATACGACCTCACTTCTCGCGCCCAATTTTTGAGCGCGCGCCCGGTAATCATCTCGTTCTTCTTTTGCCCAGAAACCAAAATCAAGAATAATGTTCGTTCCTAACGACAAGGCACGAGCGGCAATTTGCCACAACATATCTTCGACTAGATAATGCCTTTTATCATGCTCCGGGTCAGCAACATCATGACCAAATAAATTGACGTGCCATTCGTCGGGTGTAAGCCTGATAGCGAATAGTTCGTTTTCCAATTCTTTTGCTCTTGTCGTTTTTCCTGAGCAAGGTAATCCAACCATGAGATAGAGTGTTGCCATGAGGTTTCACCAAAATAATTTCATTGCAATTCTACAATACTCTTTGTGCAAATCGTCTAAAGGCCCAATAGTTTTGCAGCCTGCCCTGACGATCTTACAGGTCCGATGCCTGCGTTTTATTGGTTCAATTGGATTGATGCTCAACCATAAGGCTTTTGCAGCAAGCACCTATTTTTTCATCTAAAAAACTACGAAATTCTTTTTGCAAAAGGCTTAAGTTTGGCATAGCCTCCTTCGCCTTCTCAAGAAAACCCGAACTAAATCTCGGTTGACCATTGGCAAATTCTTTTATTGGCAGACCCAATAAGATGTTCATTCTCTGGTGAAGCGGGAGAATATGCTCGGGAAATATCTGCATGACTGGATTCTCATATTTCGCCGGGACTATGCAGGCAATAATGTTGTTCCATCCTTCTATCTCATAAGCGTAAGGGACGAAATTAATATTGACACCCGACAACCTATTTTCAACTTTGAAGCCCTGATCCTGTGCGACAATATAATAATTAAAACCATTATGGGAGTCGTGAGATTGTTGCCAATCGTAGAGAAAACCAAGTATGGTTGATGCTGTGATACCCAAGCCAATCTCATCATCTACAAATAGCACATTGCGCAAAGACGGGAATTTATCAAGAGCCGCTTCCACATAACTTTGAAGGTGAGCGTTATCAAATAAATGTTCGGGGTCATCAAGAAAGCCAGGATAATAGCGATAGATTGGTAAAACAAGTTTTGCGGGAGGCGTAATACCAACGTGAGCATATATTCGCTCGGTTATGTAAGCCATTACCAAGCCTGTATTTCCACCACACACCAAAAGGTCAAAATGAATATCCCTTGATACGATTAAGTTGTAAATGGTGCTTACAAATTTTTGCAAACGATATTCAGCCTCTTGCCCTATCTCCATCACACTGAATTATCTCCCTTTATTTTTGCTTTGACTTCATAATGAAGCGCCCTACGGCCTGCCCAGACGGTTCGTCTTTCGCTCACCGTGCCGAAGTTTATTATCCCGCTGGTCGTGCGGAACGCTTTGTCAGGTGGCCTTTTGCCTGGCAACCTACTTTGCAATGCATACGAATGATAACCACTCACGATTCATTTCTTGCGATGAATTAGCCTTGCGAATTGAGAACCCATTCTTGGATAAAATGTTTCTCATCTCATCAAGTTGATAGCGTGCAAAAAAACGTTTTACGCCAGGCACATAACTCTCTTCCCAATCTTCACTGGTTCCTTTTTGAATGCTTAAAACAAGCATTCCGCCCAACTTCAATACACGCCGAATTTCTTGTAGTGTATATACTGCTTCAGCTTTTGGTAAATGCAATAAAGATGCACAGCACCACGCGCCATCAAAATAACCCGCACAAAAACCAAGATGGCGCATGTTCATGGAAACCAAACTGCCACGAACTTCTTTTCGCGCATACATGAGCATACCCATCGAAAGGTCAATGCCTGTGATGGTGCTTCTTTGCGATTCAAACCAAGACATGTCACGTCCCGTGCCACAACCAACTTCGAGAATGTGACCATTCTGCCCGATATGCTGAATTAATTCCTGTGCTAAAACAACGAGATTGTCAGCCATATTGGCGTGGTTGCGTTTGGCGTATTCAAGAACTATCTGGTCATATGCGTTTTGTACTTCTTTAAATGTGTCCATCGGTAAACCTGTGAATACAAAGACACGAGTCTATGGGTTTGCCACCTTGTCCTGGTGGTCCTTCTTTCGCACACCGTGTTGAAGGGCCAGCACGTGCTTTGTGAGCGGCGGTGTAGTCCATCCGTAGGGACACCGCGGGACGTTTCATGGGCTTTGGCTGTTGAACCCCCCACCGTGTCCCTACCGTATCGTTTTTGGGATTGGCCCCGCGCCCCATCGGTGATGTTTTCGGTGCGTTCCCTGGCCCTGGCGTAGACTCTGCCTGGCAGCAGAAAAAAACTCGAAGCATGTCCTCCTGTGCGCATTATCCCGGTGATCGTGCGGGACGCTTTGTTGGGCGAGCTTTTCTATTGAAAAATGATTGCACAAAAATTATGCTAGAAGTTGATGTATCGTTCTAATTCGAGAGGGGGTGTACCATCATCGAAATTAACTGTCGCAAGGCAAAGCATAGGACCGTAAGCAGAGACATTCAACTCGAAATTGTCATTGGCGTTAGTTTTCGTAACTGTTTGTTTGAAAAACTTAGGCCCTAAATGATATTCTACGCTCTTAATCCTTCCATTCGTCAAAGGGCCTTCGCCGTGTTGACTGATGGTTATGGATATATCAGCAACTTGTTTGGGCGAGCGAGATGGCCACCAATTGTGAATAAGAAATAAGCCGTGGTTTTCTGCATACCTTTGTTTTCGTTTTGTTTCACGGCCTTCCCATGATTGGATTTCCTTTTTCGACTCGTCCACTTTAAGCGCAGGCTGCGCTTCATTCTCAGGTTTGAAGTTCTTGAAAAGTTTTTCTTGTCGTTTTAGGTAATCAGCGTATAGGGTGTCATCCAAGAATTGTGTGCGAAACTTTGTTTGTAATAAGAAAATTGCACCGACAAAAACCAGAGGAGTAATGACGGATGCAATAACCAAAATTGTTTGTAATACGGGCGAATTCTGAATTGCTACTGCCCCCCCAATGAAAGCTCCAACAAGAATAACAAGACCAATAAACCAAACTGCAATCAGTTGAATAGGCTTTGTTATTTTTTCCGGCTCAATTTTCTGGTTTGACATTGGTTACTCCAAGTTGAAGTTGCGATAAATCGTTAATGGTTATTTTGGGCCTATAACAAACGCCCAGTACATCCAAAATTTCATCCACCATGCCATATCGGTCGGATGCATCCCAAGGTTAGCCCTTCAACCCCTCGCGGACGGCGGCGCAGCGTTCGCAGTCTGCCCGGTCGCAGAGCAGGGCCAGCGGGTCTTTCTTGATCGCATCCAGGGTTTTGACGATCACCATGCGGATCGGCATGGCGCGGATGGTGGCGCTGCCGGTCTGGATGGTGATCGTGTGCGGGCGCAGGGTCGGCTCGAGGGCTTCGAAGCCCGCCGAGCAGCCGGGGAAGCCGGGGCAGGTCACAGTTCCGCTTTCGGTCAGCGCCCAACGGGTGAACTGCTTGCGTTTGGCAAGTTTCTCAGCCAGGTGAATGGCCGTGTTGACGGTATGGTCCACGCCCAGCAGCGCCACCCAGCCGTCGGCGTTGGCAACTTCCATCAGCGGGGCAAACGGATTTTCAAGCGTCTGGGTTTGCAGGGTTTTGGCGGCGTTCACCCCCGCAAACGAAAGGATGGGGTGCATCGAACGTTTGGCTTGCGGGCGCTGGCGCAGGTGTTCGGGGATCAGCCCCATCATCACATCGGCGGGCATATTCGGGTCGAATGGCTCGGCCAGGCGGTTCCACTGCTGGGCGCGCGAATAATTGACCGCGTTGTTGGCCGGGCCGGAGGCGGGCGTGACCATCGTCTTATAGGTATGGGTGGGCATGATGACCGCGCCCATGGTGTACATCAGGGCCGTGACCATCGAATCCGCGCCGCCGGCCACCTGTCCGAAGGCGCGCAGGGAGGCGTGGGCAATGACAGCTTTGTCGTTCAGTTTTAATTCCTGGAAGGCCAGGATCAGATCGTTATATTCCAACACAGTTTTATTTTCCCTTCCAGGTTGGTTTTCGTTTTTCAAGGAAAGCGCTCATACCTTCTTTTTGATCCTGGCTGGCAAAGGTCAGCTGGAACAGGCGGCGCTCATCTTCGAGTGTTTCGGCCAGCGAGCCTTCGAAGGCAGCGTTGACAGCTTCTTTGGCCAGGCGCAGGGTCAGGGGTGAACGCTGCGCAATTTCAGCGGCCAGGCTCAACGCTTCGTCCAGCATCCGCTCATTCGGCGCGACCCGGTTGACCAGCCCGTATTTTTCCGCTTCCGCCGCGCTAAGCTGGCGGTTGTTGAGCACCATTTCCATCGCCAGGGTTTTACCGACGGCGCGGGTCAGGCGCTGGGTGCCGCCCCCGCCGGGGATGACGCCGATGGTCACTTCGGGCAGGCCGAATTTGGCGTTTTCGGCGGCCACGACCATATCGCACAGCAAGACCAGCTCGAAGCCGCCGCCCAGGGCAAAGCCCGAAACCGCCGCGATGAGCGGTTTTGCAACCCGCGCCAGGCGCGCGAACAGCTCGCTAAAGCCGTTGGCGGTCATTTCGATGGCGCTCATCTCAGCCATCTCTTTGATATCGGCCCCGGCCGCAAAAGCGCGCGGGCTGCCCGTCAACACGATTGCGCCGATGGCCGGGTCGGCGTCGAAGGCCGCCAGCGCTTCGTCCAGCTCGATCAGCAGGGCACGGTTGAGGGCGTTCAAGGCTTGCGGGCGGTTGAGCGTCACAAGCGCCACGCGTCCGCGCGTCTCGGTCAGGATGTTGGTATGGGTCATGCGGCCTCCTTGCGAATACTGAAATTATACGCCCAAAGCAGTATAATTTTGCCCATGCCAATTTTCCTGCCTGAACCGACCCTGATCAACTTTATCCTGTATGGCGCGTTCACGGTGCTGGCCTTGAGCATGGGGCCGTTCGATTATTTTGGGCCAATGCCCATGCGTTACAGCAAATTCCGAGGGGAAAAGGGGATTTTCTCCCGCGCCGGGATGTTTTTTCTGTACTTCATCCCGCTGCTGGCCGCATTGGGCTTTTCCATCCCGTACCTGACCCACCCCAGCCTGCCTCAGACCATTCTGCTACTGGCCCTGCTGGGGCATTTCGCCAAACGCTGCCTGGAAGTCTTATTCCTGCACAAATATTCCGGGCCGATGGATTTTCTGACCGCCCTCTCCATCGCCGGTTTCTACAGCCTGGTTGCTGCGGGGACCTCGTCCTTGAACGCGGCCGCGTTGGACCACCCTGATGGCTGGTTCTGGCTGGGAACGATCCTGTTTGCTGCTGGCGAGACGCTCAACTTCTGGCATCATAAACTGCTGGCCGACCAGCGCGGAAACAGCCGGGAATATGTCATACCGCGCGGCGGATTGTTTGGGTGGGTCGCCTGCCCGCATTACCTGTTCGAGTTGTTGGCCTGGCTGGGGATCGCCTTGATCTCGCGCCACCTTTTTGTCTACATCTCGTTCGTTGGCATGTTCGGCTATCTTTTGGCGCGCAGTTTGAAAACCCTGGCCTGGTATCGCGCAAAATTCCCCGATTTTCCGAAAGAGCGCAAAGCGCTAATTCCGTGGTTGATATGAGAGAAAGGATTTCCTGATGATGTTCCTGCTTACGCTTCACTCCATTGTTCGCTGGCTGGTCATCCTGGTGGCGCTGGCGGCCATTGTCAAACTGGTCATTGGCCTGACCCAGAAACGGGATTACGACAAGATGACCGGCGGCCTGGTCTCGGCCTTTACCGGGCTGATGGACACCCAGCTTTTACTGGGACTGATGTTCTTCTTCTGGAACGGCCTGGCCGGGGCCGGATTCCCGCGTCAGCGCTGGGAGCACCTGGTCATCATGCTGGTGGCCGTTATCGTGGCCCACCTGCCCGCGATGTGGAAGAAAGCCGAATCCCAAAAACGCCTGCGCAACACCCTGGCAGCGGTCATCAGTTCGCTGGTTTTGGTCGCGCTAGGCGTCAGCCTGCTTCAGCCCAATCGCTGGCTGGTGATTTTTGGATTATGGTAAGGGAATTTTTTAGGGACGCGGAGTTTATGGACAAATACGGAGAAATTTAAAAGCTCCGCAAAATCCGTAAACTCCGTGTCCTGCTTCGTTTTTAAGACCCGGCGCTGACAATCGCCAGCTTCCCAGGGTGCAGGTGGCGGCGGATGGCTTGCAGCGCGTCTGCGGGGGTGACGGCGCGGACGCGCTCTTCGTAACGCTGGTAATAGTCCAGGCCGAGTTGGTAGCGCTCGATGTTGAGCAGGGCGTTGGTGACCCCGCCGTTCGATTCGAGCGAAAGCGGCAGGCGGCCAACGAAATTATCCTGGCTGTCGCGCAGCTCTTCGGCTGTGATCCCGTGTTCGACAAAGTTGGCAATTTCTTCCAGGATCAGGTCAATCGCTTTTTGCAGGTTGGCCGGGCTGACGCCTGCGCCAATATCCCAGGAGCCGGTTTCAAGGCCGGCGCTCAGGCTGGAGTAGGCGTAATAGGCCAGCCCGGAGCGTTCACGCACCACCTCGCCGATGCGGCCCATCATGCCGAACTGTCCCAGGACAGAATTTGCCAGCGAGGCGGCGAAATAATCCGCGTCACAGCGGGCCGGGCCGTGGCAGCCCATGACCAGGTCGGTCTGAGATTTCCCGATAACGGGGACATGCTTACGGGTGATGGCGTCCAGCGGCTGCAAAACCGGCAGGGCCGGCAAAGGCGGCTGGTCAGGGTTGCGCCAATCGCCAAGGAAACGCTCCACCATTTCCAAAACCTGGAGCGGTTCGATTGCGCCGACCACGGCCAGCACCATGCCGCGCGGGCCATAATGGCGGCGGTGGAAGGCTGCCAGGTTGTCGCGCGTGATGGCCTGGACGGTTTCGGGGTAGCCGTCGTCGGGGCGGCCAAAAGGGTGGTTGGGGTAGATGATCTCGTCAAAAGCCATGTTGGCGCGGTCGCCGGTGTCCTGTTCGCGAATGGCCAAGCCGGTCAGCAGTTGGGTGCGCAGGCGTTCAACGTGGTCGAGCGGGAAGACTGGCTGGCACAGGGCCTCGGACAGCAGTTCGAAAATCAGGAACAGGTCTTCGGCCAGGGCGCGCCCGCTGAAACCGGTGGTACGCGCGCCGGAGGAAAACCCCAGCCCGGCGCCGATCGA
>JAKLPV010000070.1 GCA_022013685.1 Anaerolineae bacterium | reverse complement strand
TGAGCTAACAACATGGCTAAAGAGGTATCAAAATGGGCTTTTTTCGCCCCACTTGATGTACAGAATCAAAAGCTCTACAGGAAAGAAAAAAAGCTGGTATGAAAAGAGTAAGTTATTTTTTCGGCATTCCTAACAAGACTTGGCGTAGAGTTGACTGGCGGGTTGGCGGCCATTAAACTATGTTAAAACAGAAAGCCGAGAAGCCAGAATGCCAACTCCAAAAGCTACAGTAGTAAAGCTGATCGCAGAAGAACAAACCGGTTTGGAACAATTGGTTCGTCGCCACAATATTGGTCAGCAAATTGCATTGCGCGGGCGCATTATATTGGCCGCCGGAGAAGGTCAAACGAACAGTGCCATCGCCGCCACCTTCAAGATCAGCATCAATACCGCCCAATGTTGGCGCAATCGGTGGGTCAAAGCCCAGAGCATTCCCTATGCTGACTTGAGCATTGAAGAACGTCTCGAAGATAGACCGCGCCCCGGCGCGCCCAGCCGAATTACAGCTGACCAACGCTGCCAGATTGAAGCCCTGGCCTGTGAAGTCCCTGAAAATTCAGAGCGACCGATTAGCCAGTGGACTGCACGGGAAATTGCGGATGAAGTCATAAAACGCAAGATAGTTGATGACATTTCAGCCCGCCATGCCGCGAGGCTTTTAAAAATATGCTGATCTCCGACCCCATTTGAGTCGTTATTGGTTGACACCCGGCTACGAAGACGGTTTCGATGAGAAAGTGACGGGCATTAATCAAACCTACAAAACCGCTCCTGAACGAGCCAAAGAGGGTCAACGCACGGAAAGTGTGGATGAAATGACCGGAGTTCAAGCCTTGGAGCGCAAACATCCGGGCTTACCCATGTTGCCGGGGAAGGTTGAACGACGGGAATTTGAATATATTCGGCATGGTACGCTGTCTTTTACCTGCAATATTGATGTTGCGACCGGAGAACTGGTGGCCTGCACCGCGGGGAAGACCCGGAATGAACAAGATTTCGTCGAGCATATCAAAAGCCGTGTGGCTTCCGATCTTCGGGTCAACCAATGGCATTTTATTAGCGATAATCTCAACACGCACATGTCTGAATCTCTGGTCTGCTATGTCGCCGAAGAATCCGACTTGGTGATCGATCTGGGCGTCAAAGGCGAATCGGGTATTTTGAAATCCATGGCTTCTCGGGCCGATTTTCTGAGTGACCCAACGCACCGGATCGTTTTTCATTACACTCCCAAACACGCTTCCTGGATGAACCAGATCGAAATTTGGTTCAGTATCTTGGTTCGAAAAGTCATCAAGCGCGGCAACTTTACTTCCCTGGATGATCTGAAGCGCAAAGTCCTGGCTTTCGTCGAGTATTACAACCGGACGATGGCAAAACCGTTCAAGTGGACCTACCAAGGCAAGGCGCTGACCGCGTAACTTCTCAACTATTTGAGCCAAAGTGTACTAGATGGCCAGGCAATCTCCCTAAATCTTAGCGGAATCGCCGGAGGAGCCTGGACGATCGGCCATGGCGAACCCCAAGCTGAATTGGGAATGGATGTATTGGATTTCAACATCTTTGTCTCAGGGCGCTTCTCGTTCCATGAAGCCATGCAACGGGCAAAAATAAGCGGAGATAAAGATTTAATCGTGTCCGCTTTCAAAAACCTGCTTATTTTGTATTAGTGCTCAATCGCTAAGAAAACAGAACTGCCCCGAAAAAACCGGGGCAGTTCTGTTTTCTCTGATCGGGTACGAGCAATAGCCAACTAGGAAGCTTGGGTTTCATCCGGGGCGGCGGCCGTAACCGGAGCAGCCTGCACAGCTTTCAACCCGGCTTTTTTACCCTGTTGGTAGGAAAAATAAACGATCCCGAACAGGATGGCAAGCGGTACAAACAGGCGGAAAAGCCCGCCCACCAGCATGAACCCGCCCAAGAAGGGCGAGAATCCAAAGCCGCCGCGCGATCCCATCATCGGCCCGCTGTGGAAGCGGTCGAAGCTGCGCCCGTCGCGCTGGGACATCATGCCGGGGTGAGTCCAACCGTCCGGGGCGTCAAAAGCGCGTCCGCTCTGGGGCATTCCGCCCTGGGCGAAGGCATAACTGTGCATCGCAAAAGGTATTGCCACCAGCCCGGCCAACAGTATGAATAAGAGGGCGATTCCGACTGCCCATTTCCAGTTAAATTTCATTGTTTTCTCCTGGTATCATGAAAATTGCAGGTGGCCAATTTCACAGCCACCAGTTTGTAGGGTAAAGTATCTCTGGCCCACTGAACGGCGAGGCCGGGTCTCGTTGAATACAACGGGAGACGCATACAATCTTTTCCTGCTTGTTTAGTTTGTAATGCCAGTATAGCCAACGATTATGGAGAAAGTATGAAGAATTGGTAATGTTTTGTGCAAGGTTGGCGCCGGCACTAGACCCAATCAAAGGTGCGCGTGACGGCTTTTTTCCAACCGGCGTACAGGCTGGCACGCTGCTCGGATTCCATTTGTGGCGACCAGGCCTTGTCCAGACCCCAGTTGGTGCGTAGCTCGTCGAAATCCTTCCAGAAGCCGACTGCCAACCCAGCGGCGTAAGCGGCCCCCAGGGCGGTCGTTTCAGCCACCTTCGGGCGGATGACCGGCACGCCCAGCAGGTCAGACTGAAACTGCATCAGGGTTTCGTTGAAGACCATCCCGCCGTCCACTTTGAGGGCGGTCAGCTTGACGCCCGAGTCTTTTTCCATCGCGTCCAGCACTTCGCGGGTCTGGTAGGCGGTCGATTCGAGCGCGGCGCGGGCAATGTGGCCCTTGTTGACGAAGCGCGTCAACCCGACGATGGCCCCACGCGCGTCCGAACGCCAGTAGGGGGCGAACAGGCCGCTAAAAGCGGGGACAAAGTAGATTCCGCCGTTGTCGCTAACGGTGCGGGCGAGCGTCTCCACATCTGCCGATTTTTCGATCAGGCCCAGGTTGTCGCGCAGCCACTGCACCAGCGCGCCGCTAATGGCGATCGAGCCTTCGAGGGCATAAACCGCTTTCTGTTCGCCAATCTTGTAAGCCAGGGTGGTCAGCAATCCGTTCTTTGATTCGACCGGCGCTTCGCCGGTGTTCAGCAGCATGAAACAGCCCGTGCCATAGGTGTTTTTGGCCTCGCCGGGTTGAAAACAGGTTTGCCCGAAGAGCGCGGCATGCTGGTCGCCCAGGTCACCGGCCACCGCGACGCCGCCGAGCGGGGCGCGAGCCGTGCCATACACCTCGGACGAGGAGCGGATCTGCGGCAGCATGGCGCGCGGAATGTCGAGCAGGGCCAGGATTTCTTCATCCCAGTCGAGCGTGTGCAAGTTCATCAACAGGGTACGCCCGGCGTTGGTCACGTCGGTAACGTGCATGCCGGTCAAATTCCAGATCAGCCAAGTGTCGATGTTGCCAAAAAACAGTTCGCCGTTTTCGGCGCGGGTGCGCGCACCGGGTACGTTGTCGAGAATCCACTTGATCTTGGGGCCGGAGAAGTAAGTCGCCAGCGGCAGGCCGGTTTTGGCGCGCAGCAAATTCTGATCGCCAAGCGCGTTGCAGATCTCATCGGTGCGGGTATCCTGCCAGACGATGGCGTTGTAGACCGGCTGGCCGCTGACCTTGTCCCAGACAATGGTTGTCTCACGCTGGTTGGTGATGCCGAGCGCGGCGATCTCTGTTGCGGCCACCCCGGCCTTGGCCAGCCCCGCGCCGATGACTTCCTGGGTGCGCATCCAGATTTCGAGCGGATCGTGCTCGACCCAGCCCGGTTTGGGATAGATTTGGTGGTGTTCTCGCTGTTCAACAGCCACGATCGCCCCGGCATGGTCAAATAGAATGAAACGGGTGCTGGTCGTGCCCTGGTCGATCGCGGCGATGTATTTAGGCATAAGAATCTCCTCGTAAAAGTTACTCAATGAATTGGTCAATGTAGTTTAAGTATCCCTGCCGTCCGGCTTCTTTTGTCCAGAACTGAACTGACTTCTGGATATGACGCAGGCAGGTAATCAGTTCATCGATTGTTTTTGGTTCAGGCATTATCTCTTCACGAGATGTAACGGGAATGATGCCACATTTCTTCTTCTTTGTTTCGACCACCATTGGCAGTCGTCCGAGCGTAAACTCACAGACCATAAACGCTCGATCAAAAATTGATTGCGCGTTTGACTTCAGGAAAATATCTCGCGGTTCGCGCCCTTTTCGTTCTGCTTGATAATTGGCAATAATCGTTTCGAGCGCGCGTGAAACATCCCAGTCCGTCATTTCTTGACCGGTCTCGCGGTATGCCGAGACAATGAATGCTTCGATGTTGTGCAAAACATCGATATAATTTTCTTCAAATTCTCGTCGGCTCATTGGGTATATCCTACAAATATAGATATGGGGAGTTACTGGGCTTTTTTCATTACCATACCCGCCCGCCTGAAAGGAAGACTTTGCCAAGCATGGGCTTTTTGCCGGGGGGTTGCAGTTCATCAAAAACGAGAATGCCGTCCGCAGTGCCAATCGCGGGGGAATCATCGACGATAATCCTTTTCCCTGCTTCGGCTTTTCCGCTGGCAACATGCGCTTTGTGGATTTTTAGCGGCGCTGCCTGCCACTCGAAGAACGCTCCCGGCCAGGGACGCATGGCGCGCACCCGGCGCTCGAGCTGGATGGCGGGCTGGCTGAAATCGAGCAGACCGTCCTCCTTTTTGAGCATTGGGGCATAGGTCGCGCCTTCGGATGGTTGCGGCTGGGGGCTGAGTTCGCCGCGCAGGTAGGGTGGCAGGGTTTCGAGCAGCAGCTCCGCGCCCAGGCTGGAGATGCGCGCGAAGAGTGAGCCGCCAGTCTCGTCATCTAACAACCTGATGGATTTTTGCGACAACATCGGTCCGGTGTCGATACCGGGATCCATTTTCATGATGGTCACACCGCTCTCTTCATCCCCGGCCAGGATGCAGGCCTGGATCGGAGCCGCTCCGCGCCACCGAGGCAGCAGCGAAGCGTGGACGTTGATGCAGCCATATTGCGGCAGGTCGAGCACGTCCGGGCGCAGGATCTGTCCGAAAGCGGCGACCACGATCAAATCCGGGTGCCAGGCCCGCAGCTGCTCCATTGCCTCGGGCTGGCGCAGCTTTTGGGGCTGGATCGTTGCCAGCCCCAGTTCATCCGCGGCTACTTTGACCGGAGGCTGAGTCAGCTTGTTGCCGCGTCCGGCGGGCCGGTCGGGCTGGCTGACAACGCCAACGATATCGTAGCCGCTATTCGCCAAAGCGCGCAGGGTCGATACGGAGAAATCAGGAGAGCCCATGAAAACGGTTCGGATTTTACTCATTCTGTCTCTCTTGGGTGGGATGGGAAAGATGGCATCCACAAGGCTGTGTCAAATTGCACGGCCAGCGCGCCAAGCTCGATCATCGTCCTGGCGTCGGCCAGCGAATAGACCCCACAGGCCCCAATCACTGGCAGGCCCAGCCGGGCAGCGGCATGGACGATTTCAAAGCTGCGGGGCAACAGGCCGGGGCCATACATACGCCCGCTGATCAGTTTCCCGTCGTTGAAGAGTGCGCCCCGAGGGGCAGCCAGGCTGATGGCGACAGCCCCATCTTGTACAAGCCTGGTGCCGAGTCCCAAAACCTGCTCGAGCGGCAGGTTGACGATAATGGGCAATTCACCCAGCGACATTTGCAGCGCGTAACGCAGGATGTCGTCTGAAAGGCCGGGGGCAAAACCCAGTTCAACAGCCATCACGTTTTCGACACTTTCGAGGCGGCGGGTCATGCGGGCGGTCTCTTCGGGTCGATCTGCCATCAGGTGCGGGATGACAGGCACAGGGGAGTCCGCCCATTTGCGGGTATAACGCTTGAGAGCGGCATCCAGGCCAGGGTTGGGCAATCCGCTGTGCAGCAGGAATCCGCCTGTATATTCCAGAATATTAGGCTGGTTTGCCGGTTTGCGCGGCCTTAAGCTGAGCGGATTGGTGACAAAGGCGCCCAGGTTTAGGCTGTTCTCCTGGCGCAGGTAGCGGGCCGGTTCGAATCCAAGTACACCGGCAACATTGAGATAGGGAGACGCGAAGTACAGGTCGCGCTTCATCGGGGGAGCACTGCGAAAACCGTTATGCCGTCCTGTCCGGCGGCAGCGAGATAACGGCTGTCAGGACTGAAAGCCAGAAAGCTGACCGGGTTTTGCAGGGCCTGGAAGATTTCCTGTGTCAGGCCATCGAGCGAAATAACGGTGACACTGCCGTCCTGCATTCCTATTGCCAGGGCATTCTTTGGCGAAATCGCCATGGAGATTGGCTCGGCAGCCAGGTCGATCCTTAATAGATCCAGCACTTCGTCCGTTCCAGGTGGGATGGCTTTGAGGATGGCCTGATTGTTATCGCGGTCTTCACGCAGGAAGTAGGTTGTGCCATCAAACGCGATGCCCAACATGTCGTACAGGCGTGTTTCGCGTTTTTGGAAAAGCGCTTTCCGGGTGGCTTTTTCGACCATCGTCATATACATCAGTTCGTTGTTCTGTTTTGTCAGGAAAACAAGCAGGTTTGCATTCTCGGCTACAGAACGCAAACTTCCAGGTACAGATTGGACAGGCAAGCTGCGGTCTTTAACATACAGGTCGGTGGTGCGGCTGTTGTTATCGAGCAGTAAAAAATCCGCCGTGCGGTTGACCCATCGAATGGGATATGGATCAAGCGAAAAAACGGTTTCTCCCAAGGCGTTGACAAGCAGCGTGTTTTTATCTTCGCGGATTTCACGAAAAACCGGGCCATCTGTCGCGTGCAGCAGGGAGTCATCTTGCGCCTGGCAGTTGGTCTCACCGGTTGTGAGCTTGAAGGAGCAAGCGGCATACTGACTGTTGACCAGTAACACATCTGCGCTGATGAAACGCAGGGCGCGGTATCCGTTCGGGTCCAGCCCGCCAACAAGTTGATCTTGAGCAAATTCGACCCCTGTAAATTCATCGAAAGTGTTTTGAGTATCGGTTTCTCGCTCTTCGATTGTCAGGGCTTCACCGGTTGACACATCCCATTCACCGGTGGTTGCCTGGCCTGTTTGCGCGCTCGAGTCCCATTGCAAGGCGTACCCGCGCAGGGTTTCATCATCCAGGAAGGCGATCTGCCAGGTTCGGTCTGTGATAGAAGTGGGAGGAACATCAATTTCGCGTACCAAACGCAGGGGAGTAATTTGATAAAGGCGAATTTTTGACGAAAAAGCAACAGCAACATATTCGCCGCCCGGCGAAAAGTCTATCGCAGCATTCTCATTGGGCAATAAAAAGTTTCGGAATCCACCTTCGATATCGTAAACATCCCAAATGAGCACTTCGGTTTGGCGGCGGGCATGGATATATTGACCTCCGCGCGAAAATTGCAGGGACTGGACTTGCCCTCGATACTCAAAAAGCTCTATTTCTTCGGACAGATTATAAAGAACAAAAGAGTCACCGCCAAAACTATAAACCAGCACTTCCCCGTCAGGCGAAATGGCAACCTGTACAGGCTCAGATTCAAGGCCGAACTTCTGTGGCCCGACAAAAGTTTTGATAAGGTCGAGTTTTTCATCCCGAATATTGTGTACTTGTATTTGCCAGGTCCCGTCTTTACGCAGCGCGATAGCAAAACGGCTGGCATCTTCGTTGACTGTGAGACAGGCAGAACAGGCAACATTCGCCATTTTTATTTCGGGCCAATAGGCTAACTGGTTGTCCTGAACATCAAATAAATACAGACCCTTCGATGTAGCAATTAATACTTTCTGCTGGTTTGAACTGATAACAGCGGCCTGGCGCAGGGTCATGCTATGTTCAAACACATTTTTGAGCAAGGTTGTATTGCCACTGCTTATGCCTGGGAAACCCGCATCGGGCAAAGGCGTGCCCAGGCCAACCGGATAAGGAGAGCGGCGGGTTGGGAACGGTGTCAGCGTTGGAGTGAGGCTTGGAGTAGGGCTGGGGAGCAGGCTGGCTGCCGGGGTAATGGTTCTGACCGGGGTGGAGGTTGGTGGCTGGCCGGCATCGGCAGGAAAATCTATTTCAAACGGCAGCGACCCGCCGCAGGCACTCAGCAAAGTTGCCAGCAGTACCAGGATGCAAAGAACGGGGCGTTGTTTCATATTTTCCTCGCTTACGATTAAGTGGCCGCTTCTGCGCTGGCCGGATGTTCGACATCACTGGCATTATACAAAACAGCCAGCGCTTTCTCAAAGGTCTTCAAGCAAAAGGCGAGAACAAGCTGTCCTCGCCTTTTGCTTTGGTTTTAGGGCTTAATATAAACTGCGTAGTCGAAAATTTGCTTCCCGGCAGGATATGTATCCGAGCCATCGTTGACCGTTCCGGTGAATGTGACGGTAGTCACCAGGTGGTGTTCACCGCCGGCGAAATCGGTCACTTGCGCAAAGTAAGCAAAGCAGGATAAGCCGTCATTGCTTGGATAAAACAAACTGGCAAACTGGTCGATTGCAACCGGCTCACCATTCAGGCTGAAGTCCTGCTGCATCTTTGCCAGGTTACTCTCAAGGGTTGTATCATCCTTGGCGCACCAACCCCAGGCCCACAAAAGCTTCTCAGATTCACCCAACACGATGGTGTACGGAAAAGTACTATCCGTCTTGGCCAAGTCTTCAGCGGTGTAAGACTCGCGAGCTTTTTCTTCCAACTGGGTTATTTTTCCGGCTTCAAGATCGGCCTGTGTTTCAGCAGGGCTAAGTACGGTGGGAGATTTTTCAGGAGTGATGCCTGCGCCGAGCGGCTCCAGAATAGCCCGGATACCATACTGCAAGACCACGTCTTCTTCGCTGGTTACGGTTTCAAATGTCACCGGCACACGGAAAGTTGGCTGCACGCCAACCCCTTCAAGGAAGATGGAACCATCAGGTAGCGTCATGCGCCCCGTGGGGATCTGCAAGCTGAAACCTTCCGGCAGTTCAAATTGACCACGCGCAACTTCCGCTTCGACGCCGGCGGTCGGGTACATACCAACCGTGATCATGTCGGGAACCTGGCTAAAGCCATACGATTCCAATTCACAGGCACTGGCGCAGGTCTGACCGACCAGCAAGACCATTTTGTCGAAGCGATACTGATTTTCATTGGCAATCACTTTGTCAGGCAAGCCTTCAGGTTCGAATTTGCCAGTCGCTTCACTGAAATATTCCAACTGCCCCATCGGGATTTCATTCTCAGTCAGGAAACCGGCCAGGCCCAGATTGGCGCCGCCGCCGTTATAGCGCATATCGATGATGATGCCGGCCACTTCGCGGGCTTCAAAGGTCTTCAGCGCGCGTTCAAACAATTCGATGATCAGACCCAGGTCATCGTAGTTGCTGTTAATTTCAACGTAGCCGATCTCTACATTGCCTGCCTGCAAAATATCGAACTCAACCGGCAGCATATTGTCCAGATCCACATTGTAGTAGACTGAAGTGCGGGAAAATGAATCGCGCTCCGGGGTTGCGGCAAGGGTAACGGTTTTAACTGCTTCGCCGGGATTCTGGAAAACGACAGAAGTCTCAGCACCAGGAGCTGTTCGCAAAAAGTAACGCTGTTGTTGGTATCGGTGGGCAAAATCGCTCGAAGAAATGACGAAGGGCTGTGCAGCACCAATTGCATCGGCAATGGGCTGCCCGCCAAATTCGGTCACAACTGCGCCGACCTTCATACCTGTTGCCTGGGCAGGTCCGCCCTCGGTCACAAAAATGACGGTCGTGCTGCCGTCATCCAGTTCACGCACAGCAAAGCCAAAACCACCCGCAATGCGCTCACTGAAATCCTGATTGGTATAATCGCCGCCAGACATGCCCACATGGCCGTCTTTGAAGGCAAAGGTAAAATCACGAAGTACTTCATAGAAGCCCCTGGCATCCTTGCTCTTTTCAGCTTCTTCGGCGCGGGGTTTCAAGTCAGCATAGAGCGCATCCCAATCTGGCTCCTTGCCTTCGATACCATTAAAAGCATAGTTAAGTTTGACAAACGCAAACATCTTCTCGAAAGCTTCGAGATAGCCAAGTTCCGCGAAATCCTTGATCTCGACATCTTTGGGTTCATACAAGATCAATTCCGGTTCGGACTCTTTGAAGAAACGGAAGGGTGAAACATCCAGATCGACAATGGTATAACCAGCCGAAATGGCCGCAACGGGATCATCGGCGGTGAACAATAGCCCATCGGCGCCAAAATCGCTTGGGAAATTCTGTTCAGTGTCTGGCGACCAGATCAGCAACTGTCCACCAATGACCTCATCCTGGTTTTCCGTGTCGGTCTTCACCGAAGCCAGGTAAGATGGCCAGCCGCGCGAGCGGTCGTCGCCTTCCGAATAAGGCCCTGAAATCAGGTTGGGCCAATACGAAACCGCAAAAACCTGCACGCCGGCATTTTCCTGTCCGTTATTATCCACATCGGCCTGGGTCCCGGTCGGGCGCACGGGGAGCTGCAAAACATACTCGCCCTTCATTGTCTCGACATCGAGATCTAAAAATCCCAGCGTCTGTGAAGCGACCGGAATTTCCCACTCTTTGTCGCGGGTGATAAAAGCATACATATCCACCAGGGCCACAGCCTGCTGGTCATAATAAGTTGTAATAATTGAGTTGGAATAAGTAAATGAACCTTTTATCTGGAAAGGCTCGTCGGCCCCAGCGCAGGCTGGAGCATCGGACAAATCCGGGCAGGCCGGAGTAGGATCGACAACCACATCAGGAGTCTCTGTAGCAAGAAAAGCTCCGCAGGCAGAGAGCAAGAAAACAAAAAAAAGTACCACTGAAACAGAACGCAGGTTCATAAATCTCTCCTTTTTCTTGCCATTATATCTGAAATGGCTTGCATTCCTGTATAATGCGCCTATGAGCGACTGGAAAACCGCCTACCTGCGCGAAATCGAAATGGCCTTCGCCGCGCGCCAACGAAAGAACGAAGGCCAGGCGCGCGTCTGTGCCCGGCGTGCGGCAGGTATTCTTATTCGCGAGTATTATCAGCAGCGCGGCCTTGTGATCAGCGCGCCCAGCGCCTACGACCTTTTAAGAATGTTGATGGAAGATTCGTCCCAACCTGAGGCGGTTCGCCAGTCTGCGGCCTATCTGACCTTGCGCGTCAACGAGGAGTTCAAACTACCCGTTGAGATTGACCTCGTTAAAGAAGCCGAATCCATCGCCCTGGCCTTGTTTCCCGGCTAAAACAACTCGCCATGCAAAAGCGCCGCACCTGGAAAGAAGCCAGATGCGGCGCTTTTGCATATTTTTTATAAGTCTAAACCGCTTGTTTCGAGCGCCCAATCAGGTAATAGGCCACTCGAGCCAGGGTCAGAATCAACAAACTGGCTGAAAGCACCCCGCCCAGGGTTAGCAAGATGGACTTACGCCGCTGCGAAAAACTTTTCACCGCCATCTGCGGGGCTGCATTGTGGATTCGTCCGCGCACAGTATTGACAAAAGCACTTGAGGGTGTCACTCGCTGCAAAGCCTGCGCCAAATGAGATTCGATGCGTTGCTCGTATTCGTTTTCCATAAAATCACTCAACCGGATAAAAAATTAGACCAACCGTACCCGGTCCCAGGTTGGCCGCAATTGAAATTGAAAGATCCGTCAGGTATGATTCTTTTACGTTCAGCGCCTCGAGCGCTTTGTCGAGCAGGACTTGCCCAGACTGCAAATCACGCGCGTGGACAACTGTCAGATTGATCGGTTTATCGCCGACTTTTTCTTTGGCCATCGCAATTAATCGCTCCAACGAAGCGCTGCGGGTGCGAACCTTTTCAGTCATATTCAAAACACCGTTGCCCAGGGTGGCAATCGGCTTGACGTTCAAAAGCGAGGCCAGGGCGGCTTGCATGGTTCCCACCCGTCCGCTCATGCGGGCATAATCGAGCGTGTCGAGCGTCAGGAAGATGTCGATCTTCTCGCGCAAAACTTCCAGGCGTTTGACGATTTCATCCGCCCCATGTCCGGCGCGTTCGGCCAAACGGGCTTCACGGCACAACATTCCAATGCCGGCAGAACCGCACATCGAATCGAACGGGATGACGTTGTACGTGCGGCCAACTTCACGGGCAGCTGCCACCGCCGAGTCATATGTCCCCGAAAGCTTGCTGGTGATGTGCACTGAAAGGATAGTATCCCCGGCCTGGGCAATCTTCTTGTAGAACTCAATAAACTGATGCGGGGTCGGCTGGGAGGTCTTGGGTACTTTGCGAGTTTCGTCCACCAACTTGTAGAAACCATCCCTGTCCAGGTCCACATTTTGCAGGTAGGTCTTTTCGCCGAAGTGAATGTTGATGGGAATAATGTCGATCTCAAACTCTTTCAACCACTCCTGGGGCATATCGGCCGCACCATCGGTAACAATACGTATCATAGTAGTCTCCTGTTAGTCAAAATCAACTGTGCTTTCTACCTCATCGCGCAAGGAAGTCAGCGTGCGGTGATACAAGCTTTTGACAGCGCCTTCACTGCGTCCCATGATCTCGCCAATTTCGGCATTCGAGAGATGTTCAACAAACTTCAAAATCAATAGCGTTTGGCGTTCAGAGGGCAAACCGCGAATTAGTTTGAGCAGAGCATCCTTTTCCTGGCTTTGCACCAGAGAAACTTCAGGGGGAGTATCCTTGGCAATAATGGGTGTCTCAGTGATAGGAATTTCCTGCCGCCGAGAGCGATCTCTGTGCCAATTGGCAACCAGGTTGTGGGCAATGCGATATAACCAGGCCGAAAACGGCACACCCCGGTCAGTGTAATTGACGATATGGTTCATCGCCCGTTGGAACACCCTTGCAGTCAGGTCCTCAGCGTCATCTACGTTGCCGGTGCGGTAATAGATGTAGTTGAAAATACGCTCGACATAACGTTCATAGAGCGTCCCAAAGGCTTCCCGGTCACCCTGCGACGCACGCGCAAGCACCTGCTCTTCGCTAATTTTTTCTTCGGCCACGCGGTTTTTCTTTCTACCGGCAGAAGTTTGAATATTTAAACCCTGCCGGGTTTAAAAGGTTTCTGGACTAATTCGAGTATATCATGCCAAATTATGGAATTTACCCCGCCCTGGCGCTATAATCAGGCAATTCACTTACAGGAGAAGTTCAGATGAAACTGACCAGCATCAACATCGGCCAGGAGCAGACACTCTCCCGGCCAGGAAAAACCGAACAGACCGGAATTTTCAAGCAGCCAGTGCCAGACCCGGCGCAAATCAATCGCGAAGGAATCCCCGGGGATTTTATTGGCGATGCGAGGCATCATGGCGGCCCGGATCAGGCTGTCTACATCTACGGCGGGATCGATTATGCCTGGTGGGCAGAAGAACTCGGCCAGGAATTGTCGCCCGGCACATTTGGCGAAAACCTGACGATTGAGGGACTGGCCTGCTCTGATTTTGCGATCGGCGACAGCTTGCATTTCGGCGAAGTAACCTTGCAGATAACAGCCCCGCGCATCCCCTGTGGCACGCTGGCCGGACGAATGGGTAACCCGAAATTCGCCAAACGCTTCCGTCTGGCTGAGCGGCCCGGCCTGTACTGTCGCGTGTTGCGCGAAGGGCTGGCCCAGGCCGGCGACCCGGTTACCGTGGAACGTTACAGCGGTGAGCGTATCTCCATCGTCGAGGCAATGAATGATTACTATAACCCCGAACTAACCGAAGCCGCCATTCAGCGCCATCTTGCCGCACCGATTGCAATCCGGATGCGTGCCGAAAAACAGGAGCAACTGGCGAAATTGACCGACTGACAGAGAGTGTGTTGCACAACCAGTTGACAAAACCATACGCGCCAAACACTTTTAGTGTTTGGCGCGTATGGTTTAAACTTCCAATCGTATCTGCTGTTATCCAAATTTGTACGCCACGCCGAATCCTCCGCGCGGCAATTTCCAGGAAACGTTGGCAGGCGGGCACATGACCCGGCAGGTGCCACATTCTACACAGCTCTGGAAAGCAATCTGGACCGTGCCGCCATCCTGGGTGCGGTAAGCACCCACCGGGCAAAACTGAACACAGGGCTTGTCGACACAGCGAACGCAGACCTGGGGATCGATGATTTTGAGATGCGCTTCATGTTCGTCGGTGAAATACTTAAGCGACATCAAAATATCATCAATATAAACATCAGGAAGATCATTTTTCAGAGTGGTGCTGGTTTCGTCAGTCATCAGATTTCTGCCTTTCAGTTAGATACCAATAATTGTTCTGCCGAAAGCGACGATATCGCCAACAGCTTTCAACAGTGGGCGGCGATCGGTCAGCGAGCGCAGAATATCTTTGTAAAGCTGACCCTTGGGTTTGCCAAAACCGGAGAAGAACATCCCGAGTGCGTCATTGATAAAGGTCGGGTAAACGGCCATAAAGTCTGGATGGGTCTTCAGGAAGTGCGACAGGCCGCGGTACTGGTGCAGGTCGGTCATGATGAAGGTCTTGTCGAGACGGGCGCGGTAGGATGAGAGGGACTTGGCCGAGAAATCGCGTTTTTGATGCGCTTCGACAGCGGTCTCACCGGCAGCTTTACCGGCGATGATCGCCATGTTGGTGCCCTCCCAGTGCAGGGCGTTGACCATCGAAGCGGCATCGCCCGCCACCAGGGCGCCATCGGTATAAAGCTGAGGCATATCTTTCCAGCCGCCTTCGGGGATGATGTGCGCGCCATATTCCATCAGGCGGCCGCCAGCGATCAGCGGGGCGATCATCGGGTGGTTCAGGTAGCGCTGCAGCAATTCGTAAGGTTTGATGCCGGCTTTGGTCAGGGCATCCAGGGTCACGCCGACGCCAACCGAAACGGAATCGATGCCTGTATAGAGAAAGCCCAGGCCGGGCAGGCCCATCGAAACATCGCCCATGACCGAGGCGGCCAGGCCGTGTTCGTTGTCCGTAAAGCCAAAGCGAGCGTTGATGGTTTCAGCCGGCAGGGCAATCAATTGTTTGACAGCTAAAGCCGATGAATGGCCCTGCAGGTCGTGCTTGATCAGTCCCAGCTTTTGGGTCAGCAGGTTGTTGACCCCTTCGCAGATGATGACCACCGGAGCGTAGATCTCGCCCTCGGCACGGTCGGTCACGACACCCACGACCTTGTTGTCTTCACGAATGAAATCGACAACGACGGTCTTGGTAATGGCGAACACGCCTTCTTTTTTGGCCTGATCGGCCCACCAGGCATCGAACTTGGCGCGCATCGCAACGTAAGCGTCGATCGGTTCGTTCTTGAGTTTTCCGCCCTGGGCGGTGGCGCGCACCATGCCGTCCTTGGACAGGAACCAGAATCCAGCTTCGGTCACGGGGCGTTCAAGGGGTGGTTTGCGATCCCAGAGATCGGGGTAGATTTCGAGCAGCGAATGGGTGTAGAGTGTGCCGCCAAAATAGTTTTTGCTGCCGGGGGCCTGTCCGCGTTCGATCATGGCGACCTTCAAGCCGCCACGGGCTGCGATTACTGCCGCAGCAGAACCGGCCAGTCCTGCGCCAACAACAATAACATCAAAACTGAGTTTTTCTTTGTTAGACATGCTGAGCCTCTTTGAGCGCCCGAATTTGTTTGATCATGGCCGGGATGACTTCGTAAAGGTCGCCAACAATACCCATCGTGGCGATATCAAAGATCGGGGCATGCGGGTCGCGGTTGATGGCGAGAATGAAATCGGATTCCTGCATCCCAACTTTGTGCTGGATCGCGCCAGAGATCCCGGCAGCGATGTAGAGTTTGGGGCGCACGGTTTTGCCGGTCTGGCCAACCTGGTGGTCGTATTTGATCCAGTGGGCGTCGACGCAAGCGCGGCTGGCGCCGACCACGCCGCCAAGTTCATCGGCCAGTTCCTGGAGTAGCTCAAAACCTTTTGCGCCGCCCAAGCCGCGCCCGCCAGCGACGATTACGTCGGCATATTCAACTTTCACCGATGAAGAGGCATTGGTGATCAATTCCAAAATTTGGGCATTAATCATATCGGACGTGATGGCAATCTCTTCATGAACGATATTTCCTGCGGCTTCTTCCAGGCGCGGGGCCATGGTAAAGACGCGCGGGCGGACTGTTGCCATCTGTGGGCTGTGATTTCGGCACAGGATGGTCGCGATCACGTTACCGCCAAAAGCCGGGCGGGTTGCCAGTAGCAGTTTCTTCGGGCTGTCTTTGACTTCGCCCATCGCCAGGTGAGTGGTGTCGGCGGTCAAACCGGTGCCAACGCTGGTTGCCACGGCTCCGGCCAGGTCACGTCCGAGGGTAGTCGCGCCGACCAGGAAAACTTCCGGCCCGTATTTTTTAACCAAAATGGTCAGGACAGAGGTGTAAGGCTTGTTGAGATAATGCTTGACGGCGGGGTCATCCACCACGTAGACAGTGTCTGCGCCATAATGAAGCGCTTCCCTGGCGATATCTTCCACCTGATGACCCACCAGAATGCCTTCGACAACCGCTGTATCGCCAGTTTTCGCCAGTTCATCTTTGACTTCATCTGCCAGACGGCGCGCTACACCCAGCAATTCCCACGCAACCTGGTGGGCCTTGCCTTCTTCTTGTTCGATATAAACCCAAAAGCGCCTAATCATTTCTGTACTCCTAACATGGATGCCATTCCCTCAACCCCTAAAATCTTGTCGAGTGCGGACTTTACAGCCCCATCCACGCCAAGATCTGCCGTTTTGATGAGTTCACCAGCAACATGCTTCTCGGGTGTGCCGGTCTTGAAGACGGTGGTGGGAGAACCTTTCAGTCCAAGCTGGGTCGGGTCAAAGGTGATCGGCCCTTCCGCTGTCCAGACTTCCGGTTCATAGCGCAATGAGTAGACCAGGTCGGGCAGGGATGCGTATGGGATTTCGGCAATGTCTTTTTCGCAGGTTAATGCGGCGGGCAGGTTGGCCTTGATCACTTCGTTGCGGTTCTCGGTCTTGCGTTCGATGATCACGGAGCGCTCTTCCAGGTTGACATCGTGGATTTTGACCGCGTAGCTGACGACCGGCAGGTTCATACGCACGGCAACGCCCGGCCCAACCTGGGCGGTGTCACCGTCGATGGCCTGCTTGCCGAAGAAGATCAGGTCGATCGGGTCTTCTGCATGAACGGCTTTGATCACTTCGGTCAGCACGTAGGACGTAGCCCATGTATCGGCTCCGGCAAACTGGCGGGCAGAGATCAGGATGGCGCGGTCAGCGCCCATTTCAATACATTCGCGCAAAGAGGTGACTGCTGCAGGAGGCCCCATCGTGATGATGGTCACTTTCCCGTTGAGTTTGCGTTTCCACTCCACCGCAGATGCAACAGCATGGGCGTCATACGGATTCAGGATGGTGGGAACACCCTGACGGATAAGATTATTGGTTTCGGGATCGATACGAATGTTGGTTGTATCGGGTACCTGTTTAATACTGACAAGTGCATGAAACACTGTGAGTTCCTCCATCACCATCTACAAGATGGTTCTGATAATAATTTCTTCATCATTATTATAACTTTGCTGTATTCTATATTTCAGCAAGATGACTCGAAAGTGAGAAAAGACACATTTATAATAGGACATGTCATACTTGTTTTGTCTAAATGTCATTGCCCCTATGTTATACTTTGTCGGCTTTAAACCCTAAAAAACTCTGTTGGAGTTGCTTATGTTGCTTGAATATGCCGCGATTGCGACAATGATTTTAGTTACCGTTCTTGTGGCGGTGATTGCGGTTGCGCTGGGTTCGCTCTTCGGCCCCAAGCGCCCAACTGCTAAAAAATTGATGCCCTATGAATCGGGAATGACCCCGATTGGGCCTGGAACACGCCAGATCCCGGTTCGTTTTTACCTGATCGCGGTACTGTTCATCCTGTTCGACATTGAAGTGGTCTTTTTCCTACCCTGGGCGATTGCCTTCCGCGACCTGGGATGGTTGGGTTTTTGGGCAATGGTTGTTTTCAACATTCCCATCCTTATTGGTTTTATTTATGAGTGGAAAAAAGGAGGCTTGGAATGGGAGTAGAGCAAAAACTAGGCAATATGGGCGTAGTAACTGTCAAATTAGAGGAGCTTGTCAACTGGAGCCGCACGAACGCGATGTGGCCGATGTTGTTTGGCCTGGCATGTTGCGCAATTGAGATGATGTCGGCCCAAGCAGCGAATCACGATATGAGCCGCTTTGGGATGGAGTTAATGCGCGCCAGCCCGCGCCAGTCTGACCTGATGATCGTCGCCGGGCGAGTCACGCGCAAGATGGCTCCGGTGCTGCGCCGCCTGTATGACCAGATGCCCGACCCGAAGTGGGTGATCGCGATGGGCGACTGCGCTTCGTGTGGCGGCGTCTTCAATAACTACGCTGTCATGCAGGGTGTAGATGAAGTCGTTCCGGTGGATGTTTACGTGGCGGGCTGTCCTCCGCGCCCCGAAGCATTGATTCATGGCGTTATCACCCTGCACGAAAAAGTGCGCGGCGAAAAACTCAAGGATTGGGCTTAACCATGAGCAAATCGTTACAAGATTATCAACAACAATTGGCACGGGCTTTTGAAACCCAGACCAGTGAATTTGCCGGTGAGGTGAGCATGATCGTGCCCGCTGCAAAAATCCTTGAAGCTGCACACATGATCCACAACGAATTTGGTTTCGATTTCCTATCCTGCGTTACGGCGGTGGATTATTGGCCGGAAGAAAATCCGCGTTTTCACCTTGTTTATTTTTTCCGCTCACTAACTCAAAAATTAACTCTGTCCTTGCGCGTACCCGTGCCGGGAATTTCGCCCTCTGTCGCCTCAATTGAACCGGTTTACCGCAACGCCAACTGGCAGGAGCGTGAAGTCTACGACATGTTCGGGATCAAGTTCGAGGGCCATTCCGACCTGCGCCGCATCCTGATGCCCGCCGACTGGCAGGGACACCCCCAGCGCAAGGATTATCCGCTCGGCTACGAAGAGCCGCAGTATTCCTTTAATTTCGATGAAATCAAGGCGCGCAAGCCCGCCCCCAAGGAGTAGCGCCGATGACCCAGCTCCAGGAAGTTTCCTTAGACGAAATCCGCCACCTGGTTTCGGAGCGCGCCCTGACGGGCGAGACCATGCTCCTGAACATGGGGCCGCAGCACCCGTCAACACACGGCGTCTTGCGCCTGCTGCTCGAACTGGACGGCGAAACGGTGGTCAATTGCATTCCTGATATTGGTTTCCTGCATACCGGTATCGAGAAGAACATGGAATCCAAAACCTACCAGAAGGCCGAGGTCATGACCGACCGCATGGATTATATGAACACGGTCGGCAATAACTTTACCTACTGCTTGGCAATCGAAAAACTGGTCGGGCTGGATGTTCCCCCACGCGCCCAGGCCATTCGCGTCATCCTGGCCGAATTGACCCGCATCCAGTCGCACCTGGTCTGGCTGGGGACGGCCGCCCTCGATGTGGCGGCCATGTCGGTTTTCCTGTACTGCTTCCGTGAGCGCGAACAAATTCTCGACATCATGGAACTGGTCTCAGGCCAGCGCATGATGACCACTTACATCCGCCCCGGCGGCGTCTGGCGCGATGTGCCGGTCGAATTCGAAGCTGCGGTACGCGATTTTATCAAGATCATCCCCAAGCGGATCGACGAGTACGAAGCGATGCTGACGAAGAATCCGCTTTTTCTCGACCGCTGCCTGGGGATTGGCGTGATCACTGGCGAGGAAGCCATCAACTGGGGTCTGACCGGCGCCACCCTGCGCGCTTCCGGCCCGGATTATGATGTGCGCAAATACGCGCCCTATTCGGGTTACGAGCAATACGACTTCGAGGTGCCAACCCATACCGATGGCGACGTCTACGCCCGCTACCTGGTCCGGATCGAGGAAATGCGCCAGTCGATCCGCATTATCGAACAGGCCATGGCGAAATTACCGCTCGGGCCGGTACGCTCGAACAACTATAAATTCGTCCCGCCGCCGCGCTCAGAAATTGGCACCAGCATGGAAGCGCTGATCCACCACTTCAAGTTGTGGACGGAAGGCTTCAACGCGCCGAAAGGCTCTGTTTACGTGGCGACCGAATCCCCGCGCGGTGAGTTGGCCTGTTTCCTCGAAAGCGATGGCGGCCCAAAGCCCTACCGCGTCCACTTCCGCGCACCGTCATTTGACAACCTGCAAGTCCTGCCGCGCCTGACCAAAGGACATTTTGTGGCCGACCTGGTGGCGATCATCGGCTCAATTGACATCGTGCTCGGAGATATTGACCGTTAGAGCGGTGAGCAGTAATAGTAATCAGTTATCAGTCCCTCCCGCAGGACACCGGGACGGTGTGAGCGGAGCGAGCCGAATGGCGAGTGCAGTCGAAGGGCAGTGTTGACTGGAAACAACAAAACCTCGGAGAATCCATGCTGGCAGAAAACCATCCAGATGAAATCAAGGCGATTTTCGCCAAGTACCCGGTCAAACGCTCGGCAGTCATGCCGTTGCTTTACCTCGCCCAACGCGAGGAAGGTTACATCCAAAAAGAATCGATGCAGGAAATTGCAGCCATGCTCGAACTGGATGTAACCGAAGTAGCGGCGATTGTCGGCTTTTACACCATGTACCACGATGAAAAAGCCGGAAAATATCGTATGCAGGTTTGCAACGACCTACCCTGTGCTCTGCGCGGTGCGGATAAGTTCTTGGAGCACCTGTGCGAAAACATCGGCGTCAAGATCGGTGAAACTACGCCGGATGGATTGATCACCATCGAAGAAGTCAAGTGCCTGGGCGGCTGCGATCGCGCTCCGCTGTTCCAGTTGCAGCAAGGCGACAAAGTCACATATCACGAAAACATGAACATTGATAAGACAATGGAATTGGTTGATGCGTTGCGCAAGGCGCAGGAATAGAAACCTTATGACCCATATTCTTCTGCGTCACCGGGACATTCCCGACCTGAAAAATATCGAAACCTACAAGAAAAACGGCGGATTCGAGTCGCTCAAAAAGGCTGTCTCGACCATGCCGCCCAAACAGATTGTCGATGAAGTCAAAGCCTCCGGCCTGCGCGGACGCGGCGGCGCGGGCTTTCCGACCGGTGTAAAGTGGTCGTTCCTGCCCGACAACATCTGGCCGCACTACGTTGTCTGTAATGCCGACGAATCGGAACCGGGCACTTTCAAGGATCGAGAGATCATGGAAAGCAATCCTTACCAGTTTCTGGAAGGTGTTGCAATTGCCTGTTACGCTGTCGGCGCAACGGAAGGCTACATTTACATTCGCGGCGAGTATTACCACATTGCCCGGCAGATCGATGCCTGTATTGTCGAAATGGAAAAACAGGGCTATCTTGGCAACAAGCTTTTTGACACTGAGACATCTTTGCGCCTGAAAACCCACCTCGGCGCGGGAGCCTACATCTGCGGCGAAGAAACCGCCCTGCTCGAATCGCTCGAAGGCAAGCGCGGACAGCCCCGCCTGCGCCCGCCGTTTCCGGCGGTTTACGGTCTGTACGGCAAGCCGACCGTGGTCAACAATGTCGAGACGCTTGCCAATCTGCCCTATATCATCGAACACGGTGCGGCGGGCTTTCGCCAGTTTGGCACCGAGAAAAGCCCCGGCACCAAAATTTTCTCGCTTTCGGGCAACATCAACAAACCGGGCAACTACGAACTGCCGCTCGGAACAACCTTCCGCGAATTGATCTTCACCCACGGCGGTGGGATTCCCGATGGGCGCAGCCTCCGCGCGATCATGCCCGCCGGGGCATCATCTTCCATCATCCGTGTGGACGAGGCTATTTTTGACAAGGTTATGGATACCCCGATGGACTATGAAAATGTCCAAAACGTTGGTTCCCTGCTTGGCTCGGCCTCGGTCATCATCATCGATGACAGCCACAGCATGGACTGGGTCATCAACAAAACCATCAGTTTTTTCAAGCACGAATCGTGCGGCAAATGTACCCCCTGCCGCGACGGCACTTACTGGATGCTGCACCTGACCCAAAGGCTGCATAAAGGCGAAGCCAGCGCCGGGGATGTCAAACTGCTCGATAGCGTCGCCGCCCAGGTCTATGGTAAATGCCTGTGCGCACTGGGCGATTTCTCGACCATGGCGGTGCGCACGGCGATTGAGCGCTTCCCGGAAGATTTTGAGAAAGTGACTGGTAAGTTGTAATTGGTAATTCGGTATTCGAGTATCGAATTATCGAATATCGCCTATCGAGTAACGAATATCGAGCATCGAATAACTATGACAAAAATGGTAAACCTGAAAATCAACGGAAAACCCGTCAACGTCCCTGAAGGCACGCTTATTGTCGATGCGGCCAAAAAGGTCGGTATTGACATCCCGGTCTTTTGTTATCATCCCAAAATGGAACCGGTTGGCATGTGCCGCCAGTGCCTGGTTGAAATTGGCCGCCCGATGATCGACCGCGCCAGCGGTCAGCCCATGCTCGACGAAAACGGCGCGCCCAAGCTGCAATTTGGCCCCAAACTCGAAACATCCTGCACCACACCCGTTTCGGAGGGCATGGTCGTCATCAGCGACAGCGAAAAAGCCAAAGGCGGGCAAAAAGAAATTCTCGAACTACTGCTCACCTCGCACCCGCTCGATTGCCCGGTCTGCGACAAGGGCGGCGAATGCCCTCTGCAAAACCTGACGATGAAATTCGGCCCCAAAGAGAGCCGCTTCATCTTCGACGAAAAACATCACGGCGAAAAACACGTCCCGCTCGGCGACCTGATTTTCCTCGACCGCGAACGCTGCATCCAGTGCGCGCGCTGCATCCGCTTCCAGAGCGACCTCGCAGGTGAGCCGGTGCTGGGTTTCTACCAGCGCGGGCGTCACACCGACATCGTCACCCACTCCGACCCCGGCTTCGACTCGGTCTTCAGCGGCAACACCACCGACATCTGTCCGGTCGGCGCACTGACCACCGCCGATTTCCGCTTCGGCGCACGTCCCTGGGAACTCAAACACGCCGCCTCGGTCTGCTCGCAATGCCCGGTCGGTTGCAACGTGACCTTCAACGTGCGCCGCGAAGCCAAAGCCGGCGGCGGATATGTCATCAAACGCGCCATGCCGCGCCAGAACGAACAGGTTAATGAGATTTGGATGTGCGACAAGGGCCGTTTCGCCGGATACCAGTACGCCGAAGCGGCGTCCCGCCTGGACCCGGATACCCTCGAATCGACCCTCAGCCTGGCTGCCGCCAAACTAACCGAAGCCCAATCTGAAACAGTCATCCTGGCTGGCGGGCGACTCGCCAACGAGGATCTCTACAATCTCAAACAATTCGCCGCCAAACTCGGCGCGAAAACCTGGCTCTACACCCAGCACGGCGGCGGGGAATACACCACCGCCTACGGCCTGACCGCGGGTTCGAACCTGGGCGACCTGGGGCCGGGCGACACCGTTTTGGTGGTTGCATCCGACCTCTACAATGAAGCCCCCATCTGGCACCTGCGCCTGAAGGCCGCTGCCGAACGCGGCGCGACCCTGATCGTTGCCAACGCCCGCGCCACCAAGTTGGATGAATTTGCGGGATTCGTTATTCGATATTCGTATGGCGATGAAGTAGAAACGACCAAGAGATTAAGGACCAAGGACAAAGTTGGCGCTGCGATTGAGAATGCCAACAACCTGGTTGTCTTCTATGGTTCGGATGGCCTGGGGCTGGCGGGCACACAAAACCTGGCCGCTGCCTGTGCGGATTTGTTGAAAAACCGTGCTTCGACTACGCCTGCGGCTCCGCTCAGCACTTGTGGATTGGTCGGCGTGTGGAGCACCCCCAACCAGCAGGGCGCGCTCGAAATGGGGTTTGCGCCATCGCATGATTTGGTTTCTGAACTCAAAGACAAAACCGTCTACATCCTGGCTGCCGACCCGGCAGGCGATGATCCGGCCCTGGCTGAAGCGCTGAAAACGGCCAAAACCGTCATCGTGCAGGACATTCTTGAAACCGAAACAACAAAAATGGCCGATATTATCCTTCCGGCTGCGGCTTATACCGAGCGCGAGGGAACATACACCAACGCCGAACGGCGCGTCCAGCGTTTTTACCCGGCTGTGCCAGCCAAACCCGGCACCAGGGCCGATTTTGCCCTCGTGGCGGAACTCGCCAAAAAGTGCGGGATCGAGCTCGAAGGGCGTTCCCCGCTACTGGTGATGAATCAGCTTTCAGCGGGCGAACCCGCTTTCAGCGGCATTTCCTATGCCAGCCTTTCGGAAGTGACCGAGCAGTGGCCGATCGTCGGGCGCGGCGACCTGTATTATGGCGGAACGAGTTACGAAAACAAGTTGGGGTTGGGAGTGATGCTGGAGTCAAACGTCTCCCGACGTTTGACAGTTCAAAGTCAGGCCCCCTA
This sequence comes from Anaerolineae bacterium, assembly GCA_022013685.1. Classification (GTDB taxonomy): domain Bacteria; phylum Chloroflexota; class Anaerolineae; order Anaerolineales; family Villigracilaceae; genus UBA8950. The sequence goes on along the minus strand of JAKLPV010000070.1, from coordinate 81,660 downwards.
CGGGGATAATAAGACTTTGGACTCCGGGTTGCGCCCGAAAGAAGATGAATTAATGGCTGTGCCGGTAACGCGATTATATGATTATGGAAATACCGTCGCACCGGCCAAACTGCTGGCCGACCACATCGACCGGTTTAACGGGATTGTGCTGAATCCGGTCACAGCGTTGAAATTGGGCCTCGACAACGGTAGCCAGGCCGAGGTGAGTCTGAACGGGGTTTCTTATCCCGTCAAAGTATTGCTGGACGCTTCCATCTCCACCGGCGTCGTGCTCATCCCGCGCAGCATGGGTATCCCCATCCCCGCCCCAGCACCGGTTAAGGTGCTTTCGGCACAAAAGGCTTAGGAGCATTTTATGGATGGTTGGTTGATTTTGGAATGGGTAATCAAGAGCGTGGTGCTGGTCTTGATCCTGATTGGCGGCTTCGCCTACCTGACGCTCTTCGAGCGGCGCGTGCTGGCGTTTATGCAGGTGCGTATTGGGCCAAACCGGGCTGGCTGGCAGGGGTTTTTGCAGCCGATTGCGGATGCGGTCAAATTGATTTTCAAGGAAGAACTGACGCCGGGATCGGTCATCCAGCCGATTTTTGCGCTGGCGCCGATCATTACGGTGGTGCCAGCGGTGGTGATCGCAGCGGTCGTGCCCTGGGGGCCGGATGTCGAGATGTTTGGGCGCGTGATCAAGCTCTCTGTGACCGATATTAGCCTGGGAACTTTATATATTGCGGCAGTTGCTTCTGTTGCGGTCTACGGGATCGTGCTGGCGGGCTGGTCGTCGAACAATAAATACGCCATGATGGGCGGAATGCGCTCTTCGGCGCAGGTGATTTCGTATGAATTAAGCCTGGCGTTGTGTTTTGTGTTGGTGACGGTCATGGCCGGTTCGATGCGCGCCGGCGATATCGTCGAGGCCCAGCGCAATGTGTGGTTTTTCTTCATCCAGCCGGTAGGTGGGTTTGTTTTCCTGATCGCCACACTGGCCGAAGTCAACCGCGCGCCCTTCGATATGCCCGAAGCCGAACAGGAACTGACTGCTGGCTATCACTCGGAATATGCCGGGATGAAGTTCGCGCTATTCTTCATGGCCGAATACATCAAAATGATCGCGATTGCGGCGATTGCGGCCATGTTGTTCTTCGGCGGCTACCGTGAACTGCCGTTTATGCAAAATACCTGGTTCAGCGTGGATGTGAACTGGTGGCTCGGCCCGATCTATATGTTCATCAAGGTGCTGGTGCTGCTGTTCTTTATGGTCTGGATTCGCGCCACCCTGCCGCGCATGCGCTACGACCGCCTGATGTCCTTTGGCTGGAAGGTGATGCTGCCGCTGGCGCTTTCACTGGTCTTTATTACGGCTGTGGGAATTTTGGCGGAAATGCTCTGGATTATTCCCATCCTGTCGATCGCGATCGGGCTTATATTCGTTTATTTCATCAATCGCTCGTTAACGACGAAGATGAAAAGGAGGTAGGCAGATGCTTGTCGAATTGGCACGCGGAATGTGGACAACCCTCCGCGCATTGTTTTTTGAGAAAAAAGTCACGGTCCAGTACCCTGAAGAGAAAAAGCCAGTTACGGCCCGTTTCCGTGGGCGACATGTACTGAATCGTTATGAAAACGGCCTGGAAAAATGTATCGGCTGCTCGCTATGCGCGGCGGCCTGTCCGTCAGACGCGATTTTTGTCGAATCGGCGGAAAACACCGATGAGGCCCGTTACTCTCCTGGCGACCGTTATGCCAGCACTTATGAAATCAACATGCTGCGCTGTATCTACTGTGGATTCTGTGAAGACGCCTGCCCGACTGAAGCGATCACGATGGGCGACAACTACGAACTTTCGTTCACCGACCGGCGCGATGCGATCTACGGCAAGGAAATGTTGATCGTACCCGTTCCGGCAGACGGACTCCCCACCCCGCAGGTGACGGAACCCGGCCTTTATACGCGCTCGGTGCCCGAGATGAAAGACCCTCTGGATTAGCCTATGAATCTCGAATTGGTTCTCTTCTTCATTCTGGCTGCGATTGCGATTGCGACCGCCATCGGCATGATAACCAGCCGCAGCACGGTCTACGCGGCCCTGCACCTGGTGATTAATTTTGTCTCCGTGGCGATTTTTTACCTGTTGCTGGATGCGCCCTTTATCGCCCTCTCGCAGGTAGCCATTTATGCAGGCGCAATCATGGTGCTCTTCCTGTTTGTCATTATGCTGCTCGGTATCGAGAATATCGCCGGTGAGCTGGAATGGAAAAACCTGGTCTGGCCGGTGGCAATGGCCGTGATTTTGCTCGTTGAGGGTGTTTTCCTGGTCGCGCAGCGCATTGGTCAGAATACTTATGTCGGCTCGACCGGCACAGAACTTTCAGACCCGTCCCTGATGGCCAAAGTGCTTTTTACCGACTACCTGCTGCCCTTTGAAATTACCGCCGTGCTATTGCTGGTGGCGATGATTGGCGCGATTGTCTTGAGCAAGCAGAAGAAACCCTCGAAGGGAGGTCAGGCTTAGGCCTGAAACCCAAATGGTCCCTGTCAATTACTATATCCTTCTTTCGGCAATTCTGTTTTCGCTGGGTGCGTTGGGTGTTTTGATCCGCCGCAACGCGCTGGTGATTTTCATGTCCATCGAGTTGATGCTAAATGCCGCCAACCTGGCTTTTGTGGCCTTTACCCGTGTTTACGGATCCTTCGACGGCCAGGTTTTCGTCTTCTTTGTCATGGCGGTTGCCGCGGCCGAAGTGGCCGTCGGACTGGCCCTGGTTGTGGCAATTTATCGCTCGCGCCAGAGCATCGATATCGATATGATGAACAGTCTGAAGGGATGACGCCATGTTTTTGAGTGAAACATCTCCTTCCGGTTTATTTTTCGGCCTCGTGCCCTGGATCGTCTTTGCCCCGATCGTGGGTATGATCATCAATTTGATTTTTGGCAAGCGCCTGGGAGAAAAAGGCGTTGGCATGGTCGCCAGCCTGGCTTCGGGCGCGGCTTTTCTCGTTTCGATTTTACTGGCGGTTTCGCTCGGCCAGCACCACGAAGGCGCGATCGTCAAAATCGCCGAGTGGATGTATATCGGTCCTTCGACAGGCTCAGGACAGGCGCTGGCCCTCGATTGGGCTTTCCGCGTCGATACGCTCTCGGTCACGATGATGCTCGTTGTCAGCGGCGTCGGCACACTGATCCATATCTATGCCATCGGCTACATGCACGAAGATGTGCGTTTTAAGAACGACATTGGCCGCTTCAACCGCTTCTTCGTCTTTATGAACTTTTTCATCGCCGCCATGATGATTTTGGTCAGCGGCGACAACTACCTGATGCTCTTCGTCGGCTGGGAAGGTGTCGGCCTGGCCTCCTTCCTGCTGATCGGTTTCTGGTACGACATGGACACCCTCGGACGCCCCTCCTGGGCCAACGCCAATGCCGCCAAGAAAGCCTTCATCACCAACCGCGTCGGCGACTTCGGCTTCCTGATTGCCGGATTCCTGATTTTCTGGCACATCGGCTCCTTCCAGTTCGACGCTGTTTTTGCGGGTGCACCGCTGCTGGCGCAAGTCCAGCCTGAAATCATCCTGCTGATCACCGTCTTCATGCTGATCGGCGTGGCCGGGAAATCGGCCCAGATTCCGCTCTACGTCTGGCTGCCGGATGCAATGGCCGGCCCGACCCCGGTTTCGGCCCTCATCCATGCCGCGACGATGGTCACAGCAGGCGTTTATCTCGTCGCCCGTTCCGCGCCCATCTTCAGCCTGCTGCCCGACTCGCAGTACATCGTCGCCACCCTTGGCGCGGTCACGGCGCTCTTCGCCGCCACCATCGCCGTCGGCCAGTACGACATCAAAAAAGTGCTGGCCTACTCCACCATCAGCCAGTTGGGCTTCATGGTCGCGGCCGTCGGCATGGGCGCCTATGTCGCCGGGATGTTCCACCTTGTGACTCACGCCTTTTTCAAGGCTTTGCTCTTCCTTTCAGCCGGTTCCGTTATTTTGGGGCTGGAACGCGGCCACCACCACGCCGCCCACCATCATGGACACGACTCACACGCTGACGGTCATCACGAAGAGACATTCGACCCCGGCGACATGCGCAACATGGGCGGCCTGCGTAAACAGATGCCGATCACGTTCTGGGTCTACATGATCGGCACCCTAGCCCTGGCCGGGATCTTCCCTTTCGCCGGGTTCTGGTCGAAGGACGAGATCCTGCTCGACGCCAGCATCCACTTCCCGCACGTTTACTGGATATTGACCGCCGCCGCCTTCCTGACCGCCTTTTACATGGGCCGCCAGGTCTGGATGGTTTTCTTCGGCCAGGCCCGCCACTCAGCCTCGACCCATGCCGAAGAATCGCCGCTGGTCATCACCATTCCGCTGATGATTTTGGCTGCGCTCTCGGCTTTGGGCGGCTTCATCAACCTGCCTTTTAGTGGCTTGCACCAGTTCGGCCATTGGCTCGAACACACATCCTGGTTCGGTGAAATTGAATTTCTCAGTTTTGATTTTGTCGTCGCCGGGCTATCGACCCTCCTGGCCCTGGGCGCGATTGCGCTCTCCTGGTTCCTGTACCAGCACAAGCCGCTCGAAACCGGCCAAGCCGACCCACTGGCGAAGCCGCTCGGGCTGGCCTTTGTCGGCATGCAAAACAAATGGTTCATCGACGAGGCCTACCAGTTCCTCTTCATCCGGCCCTACGCCAAACTCTCACAGTTCCTGGCCCAGACCATCGACTGGGACTTCTGGCACGAATGGATGCACGACTCGGTCATTGCCAATAACTTCGTCAGCCTGACCCGTTTCCTGGCCGATCCGGTCGATTTGGGTGTGGTCGACAAGATATCCACCCTGCTGGCCGATTGGGTGCGTGAAACATCTGACACTTTGCGCGAAATGCAAACCGGCTTTGTGCGCCATTACGCGCTTTCGGTGCTGGTAGGTGTCGTGGCAATTTTGGGATATTTACTACTGAGGTAGAACACATGGACTTTCTTCTGCAACCCCTTTCCATCGTAACCTTCTTTCCGCTCCTGGGCGTTTTGGCTTTGCTGTTCATCAAGTCTGAACAGAAAGATGCCTTGCGCTGGACGGCCCTGGTTACCTCGCTGCTGACCTTCATCATCTCGCTCTGGGCCTTCTTCTTTAGCGGGCAATACGATCTCGCCAACCCCGACCTGCAACTGGTCGCCAAATACGACTGGATCACGGTCGCCGGCTGGGATATCCGCTATTACCTGGGGGCCGATGGCCTCTCGATCCTGCTCATCCTGCTGACGACCCTCCTGACCCCGATCGCCATCCTGTCCACCTGGACAGCCGTCGAGGAGCGCGTCAAAGACTTCATGCTCTTCTTCCTGCTGCTCGAAGTTGGCATGACCGGCGTTTTCGTGGCCCAGGATCTGTTCCTGTTCTACATTTTCTGGGAATTCACCCTGATCCCGATGTACTTTCTGATCGGCATCTGGGGCGGCCCACGCCGTTTGTACGCTGCGGTCAAGTTCTTCCTTTACACGATGGCCGGTTCGATCCTGATGCTGCTCGCCATCCTGTGGCTGGGGATCAACGTCGGCACCTTCTCGACCCCCGACATCATCGGTAAAGTCCCCGCAGCGGCGCAGATGCTGCTCTTCGTGGCCTTCGCCGCCGCCTTCGCCATCAAAGTCCCGATGTGGCCACTGCACTCCTGGCTGCCCGACGCCCACGTCGAAGCGCCCACGGCCGGTTCGGTCATCCTGGCCGGTGTCCTGCTCAAAATGGGAACCTACGGCTTCCTGCGCTTCAACCTGCAACTCTTCCCTGAGGCCTCCATCCAGGCAGCCCCTGTGATCGGCGCGCTGGCAGTGATTGGCATTCTTTACGGCGCGGCAGTTTCCTACGCCCAGAAAGATATCAAAAAATTGGTGGCTTATTCGTCCGTCAGCCACCTCGGTTTTGTCATGCTCGGCCTGTTCGCGATGAACTCGATCGGCGTCCAGGGCGCGATTTTACAGATGATCAACCACGGCCTGAGCACCGGCGCCTTGTTCCTGCTGGTCGGCATGATCTACGAACAGACTCACACCCGTGAACTGTCCGCCTACGGCGGCCTGTGGAAAATCATGCCGATCTACGGCGCGCTGACCCTGATCGTGACCCTCTCCTCGATGGGCTTGCCCGGCCTGAACGGCTTCGTCGGCGAATTCACCATTTTATTGGGAGCCTGGGGCGCCGGCAGTGGAGTCTACGGCTCGGTCTGGTTCGCCGCCCTTTCAGCGATCGGCGTCATCCTGGCGGCCATTTACATGCTCTACATGTTCCAGAAAATGTTCCTCGGCCCGGCAGGCGAAATTACCAAGCAGCACCAACTGCGCGACCTGAACTGGCGCGAAATCGCCACCCTGCTGCCCCTGCTGGTCTTCATCTTCTGGATTGGCCTGTACCCGCAGCCGTTCTTTGCCCTGATGGCCCCCAGCGTGGACAAACTGGTCGCCCTGCTCGCGGCAGCAATGCCATAGTCCATCCATTTGCCGCGCTAATTTTCGCAGCGGCAGGTGCACGGAGCATTTATGACACCACTCGATTTTGACGTACTTTTCCCGGTCATTACCCTGGCATCCTGGGCATCCTTGCTCCTGCTGGCAGATTTATTTGTCCCGCCCGGCCGCAAAGGGTTAACCGCCCTGCTCGCGGCTGTTGGGCTGCTCCTGACCCTTGGCATCAGCCTGAGCCAGTTCGGGCGTGAAACGGTCGGTTTTGGCGGCATGGTCACACTGGACGGTTTCTCGACCTTCCTGGTCTGTCTCTTCCTGCTGGCCGGCCTGCTGGGGATTGCGCTTTCCTACAACTACTTGCAACGTATGGATATCGAGCGCGGTGAATATTACGCCCTGTTGCTCTTCTCGGTGGTTGGCATGATGCTGATGGCCCAGGCCTCCGACCTGATCGTGACCTTCCTGGCTCTCGAGCTGCTTTCCTTTCCGCTCTACGTCATGGCCGCGATGGCCTACCCAAAAACGGATTCTGAAGAAGCGGGGATCAAATACTTCCTGCTGGGCGCATTCGCCAGTGGATTTGTGGTCTACGGTATCGCCCTGACCTTCGGCGCGACCGGCTCCACCTCGCTGGCTGAGATCGTCGCAGTTGTCGCTGCGGGCGCAGCCAACATTCCACTCCTGTTGGTTGGCGCGGCGCTCATTCTGGTTGGTTTCAGTTTCAAGGTTGCGGCAGTCCCCTTTCACATGTGGACGCCGGATGTTTACCAGGGCGCACCTACCTCGGTCACGGCCTTCATGGCCGCCGGGGCCAAGACCGCCGGTTTTGCCGCCTTGCTGCGTGTTTTTGCGCTCGGCCTGCCCGCCCTGGCCCTCGACCTGACCCAGGTCCTCGTGGTGCTTTCGGCGCTCTCGATGCTGGTTGGCAACTTTGTCGCCATCGCCCAAACCAACATCAAACGCATGCTGGCCTATTCCAGCATTGCCCAGGCGGGCTACATCCTGATGGCTTTTGTGCCGTATGCCAACCCCGCCGTGCGCGAACTCTCGGTTGCTGCCGCACTCTTTTACCTGGCCGCCTACACCCTGACCTCCTTCGGGGCCTGGGGCGTCGTCATAGCCCTTGAAAAAGCGAACGGTCAGGGATTGAAAATCGACGACTACGCCGGCCTGGGGCGCAAGCAGCCCTTCCTGGCCGCAGCGATGACCGTATTCATGCTCTCGCTCATCGGCCTGCCACCCACCCTTGGCCTGGTCGGCAAAATCTACTTGTTCCGCGCCGTGATTACGGGTGGTTATTACCCGCTGGCTGTCGTTGGCGTGCTGACCTCGCTCGTCTCCGCCTATTACTACCTGCGTGTTGTTGTCAAAATGTACATGCAGGACGGCGATCCGCAAGTCACCCGCGAAGCCTGGCTCGATTTCACCATCGGCGCAATGGCTGTCCTGACGGTTCTCCTCAGCCTGTTCCCGGCTCCGCTCTTCGACTGGGCCAGCCGGGCGGTACTGGCTTTGTTCTAAAAATATTCTCGTAAATCACAAAAAGTCCGCGCCACCCGGTGCGGACTTTTTCTTTGGTACAATCGCGCCCATGATAAAAGCCCTGATCTTTGACTTCGACGGACTCATCCTTGACACCGAAACCCCCGAATACCAGGCCTGGCAAAACGTCTACGCCGAATTCGGCCAGACCCTGACGATTGAAAATTGGGGACAAATCGTCGGCGGGACGGCTGCTTCGGACTTTCACCCGCTCACCCACCTCGAAGAGCTCACCGGCCGCTCGCTCGCGGACTTTGGGCTCGAATCGCGCGTCCGCGACGAATCCATGCAGATGATCCTCGCCGCCAAACCGCGCCCCGGCGTACTCGAAACCATCGAAACGGCCCAACGCCTCGGCCTGCGGCTGGCGGTTGCCTCCAGTTCGCCACACTGGTGGGTCGACGGCCATCTCCAACGTTTGGGGTTGTTCCATTATTTCGAAACGGTGCAATGCAGCGAGGATGTATCCCGAACCAAGCCCGAGCCGGAACTCTTCCTGGCCGCGCAAAGCAAGCTCGGGGTGGGAACGCACGAAGCCCTCGTTTTCGAAGATTCGCCCAACGGCGTGCTGGCCGCCAACCGCGCCGGAATCCGCGTCGTCGCTATCCCCAATCCGGTTACCCAAAATCTCGACTTTCCTCCCGCCAGCCTGAGACTCAAGGAAATGTCTGACCTGCCGCTCAAAGAATTGCTGCAAAAACTGTCATAGACGCTGGTCGAGTAGCGCGAAGCGCGTATCGAGACCCAACCCTGATAGCATTTGGCAGGACTCATCTTTATGATCAATCCTGTTTTTGTTAATGTTTTGTTATCCTTATTGCAATAAGTTACAATAAGGTATGACCTGTAACCCCTTACACTTGGCCGAGCAGATCCGCGAAAAAGGATTCCGCCTGACCAACCAGCGCATCGCAATTTTGAATGCCCTGCACGCATCCGGCGGACACCTGATCCGAACGGAGATCTACGATCGTGTCGCCCCGGCCCTGACCGAGCCAACCGTCTATCGCAACCTTGATTTTTTAGTGAAGAATGGGCTGGTGCGCGTCACCCACACAGGCAACGGACAGCTGGAATATGAACTGGCGCGCCATCCACACCACCACCTGCATTGCCGCACCTGCGGCGCGCAGACGGAACTGGCCGCAGAAGTCATGCAAACCATTTTTGACCAATTGGAAAGCGCAACCGGCTACAGGTTGACTGAAAACCACATTACCCTGACGGGCATTTGCCCAAATTGCAAGCCGCGAGGAGGCTAACATGTTATTTGCACCTGCTCCCCTTCACATCCCAGATGGATTCTTGAACCTGGTCATCTCGCTCATCTTCTGGGCGTTGACCGCAGCCGCGGTCGGGATGGCGATTTCAAAAACCAACAAAGCCCTCGGCGAAAAACAAGTGCCGCTGATGGGCATCATGGCCGCCTTTATCTTTGCCGCTCAAATGCTCAACTTCCCGGTGGCGGGCGGCACCTCCGGTCACTTTTTGGGCGGCGCGCTAGCCGCAATCGTGCTCGGCCCCTGGGCGGCCATTTTGGTAATGACTGCTGTGGTTGGCTTACAAGGTTTGCTCTTTCAGGATGGCGGCCTGCTGGTCATGGGTGCCAATATCTTCAACATGGGCGTTCTGACCGCCATGATCGGTTTTGGCCTGTATCGCTCGGTCTTGAATGCCAATAAAACCACCCGCCTGGCGGTGGCCGGCGCGGGAGCTTGGCTCTCGACCATGGCTGCCGCGCTGCTGACCGCCCTGCAGCTCTGGTTGAGCGGCACATCCCAACTTCAGGTGGTCATTCCGGCCATGCTCGGCGTGCATGCCCTGATCGGCATCGGCGAAGCCATTATCACCGTCGCTGCCCTGGGATTTATCCTGCAAGCCCGGCCTGACCTGCTCGACAGCCAGTCGGTCGCCGAAAAAGGCGGCCGCGGCTGGATCTACGCCGGGGTTATCATCTCGATTTTGGCGGTGCTGATTTCGCCCTTTGCCTCCGGTGACCCGGATGGCCTGGAGCGCATCGCCGAAGACATGGGCTTCCTCAACCGCGGACTGGATGCCCCTTACCAACTTTTGCCCGACTACACCGTGCCTTTCCTCGGTGAAACCGCCCTCTCGACCGTTGTAGCAGGCATCGTCGGCGCACTTGTCGTACTGGGAATCATGTTCCTACTCGGCGGCCTGCTCAAGAAAAAAGAAGCCTGATTGGCAATTCGATATTCGCAATTCGTAATTCGCAATTCGATATCCGCCATCCCTGTCCGCTCCAGTCCGTGATTCCGTGAAAGAATCCCTTGCCCAATGCACGCTGACGCCTTCGACCGTTACTACCACGCTGAAAGCCCCCTGCACCGCCTCGACCCACGCGTCAAGGTGGTGCTTGCAGTCGCCTTTATCCTGTCGAATGCGCTGCTGCCCGACGGCGCCTGGGCCGCCTTTGGCCTGGCCTGGCTTTTGATCCTGCTCGCCAACCATTTCTCCAACCTGGGCGTCGATTTCTCCTTTAGACGTTCGTTTATTGCCTTGCCGTTTGCGCTGGCGGCTGTCTCGGCCATCTTCATGCCTGCCGGGCAGCCGCTGGCCGAATGGACGCTCGGCCCGATAAAACTCGTCCCCACCGACGCCGGGCTGCTGCGCTTTGCCAGCATCATGCTGCGCTCCTGGCTCTCGGTCCAGGCCGGGATACTGCTGATCTCCGTCACCCAGTTCCCAGACATGATCCACGCCTTCGAGCACCTGCGCGTCCCGGCCATCCTGACCACCATCGTCGCCTTCCTTTACCGTTACCTGTTTGTCCTGACCGACGAAGTCATGCGCCTGCTGCGCGCCCGCGATGCCCGTTCTGCCGCCCTGCCCGGCCTGAAAAGCGGGCGGACCGTCTTCTGGCGCGCCCACATCGCCGGCAACATGGCCGGGCAGCTCTTCCTGCGCAGTTACGAACGCAGTGACCGCATCTACAACGCCATGCTCGCCCGCGGCTACCAGGGACAACTGCGCACACTGCGCGCCCACATCATCACCCGCCGCGACTGGCTGGTACTCACATTCTCCAGCCTGACCTTGATCTTCCTGCAACTCCTGGCCCGCCTGTAAACCGGATATTCCATGCCTGAAAACCACCGCCACCCAACCACCCATTACGAACTGCCGCCTTTTGAAGGCCAAATCCTTAAGGTCGACAACCTCCACTTTTCCTATCCAGACGGCCACATCGCCCTGGACGGCATCAACCTGCACCTCGCCCAGGGGGACAAAGTTGCGCTGGTCGGCCCGAACGGCGCCGGGAAAAGTACCCTGATGCTGCACCTGAACGGGATTTTGCGCGGCAAAGGCGGACTCACCGTCGCCGGGATACCGTTAAACGAAAAGAACCTGCCCCTAATCCGCTCTGCCGTCGGGTTGGTTTTCCAGAACCCCGACGATCAGCTCTTCTCCCCGACCGTCTTCGAAGATGTGGCCTTCGGCCCGCTGCACATGGGCCTGCCCGAAAACGAGATCCGCCAGCGGGTCGACTCAGCCCTCGAAAGCGTGCGCATGAGCGCCTATCGCGAACGCCTTTCACACCACTTGAGCGTCGGCGAGAAAAAACGGATCGCAATCGCCACCGTTTTAGCGATGAACCCGCGCCTGCTGGTGCTCGACGAACCATCCGCCGGCCTCGACCCGCGCGCGCGCCGCTCGCTGATCCACCTGCTGCGCGACCTCGAGATCACCATGCTGGTCTCAACCCACGACCTGGCCATGGTGCGCGAACTCTTCCCGCGCATGGTTATCGTGGACGAGGGCCGCATCGTCGCCGATGGCCCTACCGTCGAACTGCTCGAAGACCAATCCCTGCTCGAAGCGCATGGTCTCGAAAAACCCTGAGAGCTTGCATAAGAATCACATAAGAACGCCGTAAATACCCGATAAGCATTATGTCTGTGGGGTATTTTTTGGATAAAATATTTACTATGTTGCCTATTTTGTTGTTTCCCTTTTTAATTCTCTTCCTTGCCATCCTGGTTGCCCTGGTTTTTGCCTTGCCAGCCATTAATCCGCGCCTGAGCACCGAACGCATGGGCTGGATTTTGGCTATCTTTCCTGCGGCAGCCTTTGGCAGCATCCTCCTGGCCTATGCCGGGAAGCCGGACGGGGAAGCCCTCATCTTTAGCCTGCCCTGGATACCGTCCCTGGGAATCAATTTCTCACTCTACCTCGACGGCCTCTCGACCCTCTTCGCCCTGATCGTTACCGGCATCGGCGTGCTAGTCATCATTTACGCCGGTTATTATTTCCACGGCGACAATACATCCTGGCGCTTTTTAACTTTTATCTTAATTTTTATGACCGTCATGCTCGGCGTCGTCCTGGCTGGCGATTTGATTACGCTCTTTCTCTTTTGGGAAGGTACCAGCATTTCATCCTTCCTGCTGATTGGCTACAAATACAAAGACGAGGCCGCTCGCAAAGGAGCATTCAAGTCGCTATTCATCACCGGCGGCGGCGGGATCGCCCTGCTGGCCGGTTTTGTCTTTATCATGGTCGTCACCGGCGTGTCCGATTTCAAGAGCATCCTTTCGAGCGGCGAGCTGCTGCGCGAGAGCGCGCTCTACCCGGTTTTCTTTGGCCTGCTCGTGTTCGGCGCTTTCACCAAGAGCGCCCAGGTCCCGGCCCACATCTGGCTACCCGAAGCCATGTCTGCCCCCACCCCGGCCAGCGCCTACCTGCACTCGGCCACCATGGTCAAGGCCGGCATCTACTTGCTGGCGCGTTTTAACCCGGTCATGGGCGACACCGATGCCTGGTTCTGGGTCTTGAGCCTGTTTGGATTTGCCACCATGCTGACCGGCGCTTATTTGGGATTGAAACAGAACGACCTGAAGGCTCTGTTGGCCTACTCCACCATCTCCCAACTGGGTGTAATGGTTGCGCTCATCGGCCAGGGCAGCGAAATTGCGTCCAAGGCGCTGGTGATCGGTATCCTGGCTCACGCCTTGTATAAATCGTCCCTGTTCATGTCGGCGGGCATCATCGACCATGAAACCGGCACCCGCGACTTGCGCAGCCTGGGCGGCCTGCGTAAACAGATGCCTGTTTTGTTTATTCTGATGGTAGTGCCAGCCCTTTCGATGGCCGGACTCCCGCCACTGTTTGGATTCCTTGCCAAAGAAACGCTGCTTGCCACTGCCACCCACCCCAGCCTGCCCGCCAGTGTCGATTTTCTCTTCCCGCTGATGACGGTCCTGGCCGGGGCGATGCTCCTGGCCCAGTCCGGGCTGCTGATTCGCGGCACCTTCCTCGGCCAACCGGCTGACCCCAAACACCCGCCGCACGGACACGATCCCAAATGGGGTTTCTGGCTGGCTCCCGCCATCCCGGCCTTACTCTCATTGCTGGTTGGCATCCTGCCCGAGCCGGCGTTCCTGGCCAACTTCCTAGCAGATGCGGCCAAAGCCTCCTTCGGCGCAAAAGTCAAAGTCTCACTGGCCCTGTGGACAGGGATCAACGTTCCGTTGATGCTGTCTATACTGGCGATCACGCTCGGATCGCTGCTTTTCTGGCGGCTGATGCATATCCGCCCGATCCTTGCGGTTTTCCTGCCCAGGCTGAGCGCCAATGCCCTGTATGACGGAACCTTGCGCGGGCTGGATTGGCTGGCGAAACAGGCCACCCTGCTTCAGCACGGAAAGATTCGTTTCTACATCAGCGTCATGCTGGTGGCAACGTTGGCCCTGGTGTTGGCCCTTGGCGGCCTGCCACTGGCTCCTTTCCAGTCTGGAAATGTTTTCAACTGGCCCGAAACAAACTGGGTTTTTATTTTCCTGCGTATATCTGCTCTTTCCATCGCTGTGGTCGCATCCTTTATCAGTGTTAAGTTGAAACGCGATTTGCACGCCATTCTCGGTTTTGGCGTCTCCGGTTTGGCAGTGGCAGCCTGGATGGCCCTTGAGCCTGCTCCGGATGTGGCCTTGGTTCAGGTGGTCGTGGACATTCTGGCGACAATCATTCTCGTTTTGACCCTGACCATCATCCCGCGCAACCTGCGCAAAAAAGCCCAGGAATTTACCCTCAACCAAACCCGGCGAGGCCTTTTGCGCGATGGTTTTATTGCATTGGCGCTGGGAGCTGTTGTCTTTATCGTATCTTTTGCCGCGCTTGAACTGCGTCCGCGTGAAAATAGCCTGGCAACATCCTTTTATGCGCAAAATGCTAAAGATTTGGCTGGCGCAAAGGACATGGTCGGCGCAATTGTGGTCGATTTCCGCGGGCTGGATACCATGCTTGAAATAATGGTCTTTTCCTTTGCCGCCCTCGGAATTTACACCATCCTGCACTATACAGTTCGTAAGGCAGCAAATAGTGAGCAAGTCGAACCGGAAGAACGCCAAAATCCGCTGGGTGAGCCGCGCGGCGCGTTTGGCCTGCCCACATCACCCTTCCTGCATTTATTGGCTTACGTCTTGTTACCGCTGGCAGTTATCCTGGCAATTACGCATGTGCTCTTTGGCCATGACCAACCCGGGGATGGTTTCACCGCTGGCGTGACCATCAGTCTGGCCATCGCCAGTTGGTACATCATCTTTGGTTACAATGCTATCAAGGCCAAGCTCAAGTGGCTCGCCCCGGTACGCTTTATTGGGATTGGCTTGGGCTTGGCCCTGGTCAATGCTTTGTTTGGCTTTTTATTGGGCAACGGCGAAATGGAAAAAGGGTTTTTTACCGTCATTGATTACGGCGCCTGGTTAAAAATTACATCTTTCCTGCCGCCCGGCATGGTCTTGAGCAATGCCTTGATCTTTGAAGTTGCCATCTGCCTGGCAGTAATGGGTGCTTCAGTCTTGATCCTCGACAACCTCGGCCATCCGACCGAAGCGGACAAAGAGAGCAATGCCCTGCTGACCCAAATCGGCCAGAAATGAGAACTTTTTTGAAATCCGGACTTCAACTATGCTGAATTTACTAACCGCCCTTGCAATTGGTTTGATGTTTGCGCTGGGTATTTATCAACTCCTGCGCCGCAATATCATTCGCTCCGCCATTGGTCTGATCATTCTATCCAACGCGATAAACATGTTCCTGCTGACCACCGGGGCTTACGATGGGATTGCAGCCGCATATTATGGATACACGGCCCAGATCAGCGACCCGCTGCCGCAAGCCCTGGTTCTAACCGCGATTGTCATCAGTGCAGGTGGTTTTGCCTTCGCCCTCAGTTTGCTCTATGTAATTGGTTATCGCTACAAAACCAGCGATTCTGACGAAATCAAAGGATTGCGTAATTGATGAACTGGCTCATCCTGCCTCCTCTGTTGATCCCGTTCGCCGGTGTGGTCGTAACCTTGCTGGCGCGCAAAAAGCGCCGCCTACAGCAGGGATTATCGCTGCTGACCATGCTGACTTCGCTGGGCTTTTCTTTGGCGCTGGCCTGGCAAATATTTATTATTGGCGAAACATTGGTATTGCAATCAGGGCTTTGGCCTGTCCCCGCAGGAATCACCCTGATCGCCGATCCGTTGTCCGCTTTCATGCTGGTCATGACCCAGGTTGTACTGGCAGCTGGTATTCTCTACGCTGCCGGTTCGCAAGAGAAAGTGGTTCAGTATCCCACTTTCTACCCGATATTCCTCGGGCTGGCAACCGGCATGAGCGGCGCTTTCCTGACCGGCGATTTGTTCAACCTGTTTGTGTTCGCTGAAGTCATTGTTATCAGCGGCGCCGTGCTAACCGGCATGGCTGACGATGAATACGGTATCGAAGCTTCGTACAAGTACCTGCTGATCAGCACAGTTGGCGCAATCCTCTTCTTGTTGGGGATTGGCTCTCTTTATGCCGCGCACGGCACGCTTAACCTGGCCAGCCTGGCGCAGAGTATTGCCGAAAACCCATCTGACCCGCTCACCCTGGCCGGTCTGGCCTTCCTGACGGCCACCTTCCTGACCAAGAGCGCGATTTTCCCTTTCCACTTCTGGCAACCGGATTTTCACGCTGCCGCACCCACGGCTGTGAGCGCAATGCTCTCTTCGATCGTGGTCAAATTTGGCATCTATGGTTTCCTGCGTATGATCACGCTTTTATTCCTGGCCCAGGCCGACAAACTCAGTCTATTACTGGTTGTATTGGGCGTTGTCGGAGTCATTTATGGCGGTTTTGGCGCAGCCGGCACACATAACGCCAAACGCATGTTGGCCTACTCCACGCTCAGCCAGATTGGTTTCATCCTGGTTGGCATTGGATGGGGAACACCGCTTGCGCTTACCGGCGCTCTGGTTTTCACTTTCAATCATGCTTTGATCAAAGCTGCCATGCTGATGATGGCAGGCGCGATGGCCAGCCGCGCGCCGGTCAAAAGCGCTTCTTTTGAAGTGCTGGTTGGCGTTGGCAAAACCAGCCCCGCAGCAGGGATACTCTTCCTGCTGGGCGGCATGGCGCTGGCGGGCATCCCGCCCATGAATGGTTTCATCAGCAAATTGATGATTTTCTGGAGCGGTGTCGAATCCGAAAATTATCTCCCCTTGGCAATTATCGGCTTCGCCAGCATTATCACCCTGACTTACGTCATCCGTTCATTTATGAAGGTTTGGTTCGAGCAAGACCCCCATGTCAAACCCAAGAGTGGTGATTATTTACTGGCCCCCGCAATCCTGATCGCGCTCTGCCTGCTGCTCGGTATTTGGAGCGAGCCACTGGTCTGGGCCTCGAATCATGTTGTTCAAACACTGCTACAACCCGAAAATTACATCCAACTCGTCAATGCCTTGCCGCAAGCCACGATCCGATAACCTGGCCTGCAAAAAAGGATTTAAATACAATGGTGCGTTTGCAAGTAGCCCTGCCACTCTTGATAGTTTATCTTTCTCTCTCTTATCGATACGACCATACGCTGAGAGACATTCTGGCCAATCTCTTTATGGGAGTATTACTGGCCTTGGGCGTCAGTCTGCTCCTGCCGCGCCGTGAACAGCCCTTCAACTGGTCACGCGTCTTACCGTTTTTCAACGGTCTCTTTCGTTATGCCATCTTGATGATTGTAGATATGCTCACAAGCGCCTATCAAGTTGCTCAGATAGTGCTCAACCCTAAACTGCCAATCCGACCCGGCATCGTAGCGATAGATTCTGGCTGCCAGAGTGAACTGGCGACCGCCCTGAGCGCTCACGCTATAACCCTGACCCCTGGCGAAATGGTGGTCGCCATGGATGAACGCGGCATCCTGTATACCCACACCCTCGATATTGACCGCTCAGCAGAATATGCCGAGCAGGCCCAATCCTTGCGCCGCAACCTGTTGAGCAAAATTGTCGCATAAGATCTGGAAATGAGTACCCTGATGAATGTTCTGGATAGTATTTTGGTGTATGTTGCCATTGGCGCACTGGTCTTACATGTTATCTTTCTCTTGTTTGCAGCCTGGCGCGCCTGGTATGGCGAAAACAGCTTTGACCGCCTGATCGGCCTCGACCTGACAGGCACACTCATCCTGTGCGTGCTGGTCTTGTTTGCCATTCTCAACCAGGTTTCGCCAGATTTGAACGTGAACTTAAATAATGCCATTTTTGTTGATACGGCTCTCGGCCTGGCCGCGCTCGGCTACCTGGCAACAATAGCTTTGGCCAAATACGTTGTTGATCATAGGATGTTCTAAATGGAAACCCTTCAAATTGCCCTGAAAATTGTCGCCATTGTCTTCATCGTTGTTGGCAGCATTTTTTCATCTATCGGCATGTTGGGAGTTACCCGCCTGCCCGATGTTTATACCCGTTTACATGCCACCGGCAAAGTCAGCGCGTTTGGCGCCGTGTTTCTCTTGGGCGCAGCAACAATTGTTCTCTGGCGCGACTTGACGATCTTCAAAAGCCTTATTCTGATTGTCTTCCTTTTGCTGGCCTCGCCAGTGGTTGCACACACGATTGCATCTGCCGCTTACAAAAGCGGTCTGCCCATGGCCCAGGCCACCCGCGACGACCTGGCCGAGGTTTTGCCGCGTGGTTCGGGGAAAAATGTTTGACCAATAAAAAACTCGCCATCAGGCGAGTTTTTTATTCATCCTTTATTCCGCTCACTTCAGCCAGCAAGCCCATCTCTGCCAGGGCTTCCAGGATTTTAGATTCAGCTCCCGGCTTGACAACCGCCGCAGTGGGCCCAAGCGGCTCTGACAGGAATCGCCCCGCCTTCGAATTTTTCAGTTCGCTCATCACCTCCGGCCTGGATACCCTTAAGACGACCAGATGTTCCACCCGCGCTTCTGTTCCGTTAATCTCCCAGCGCTGCAAGGCTTTTACAAATGCGGGCGGAATTGGCCCGGATGCGTTTTTTGCCAAAAGACTAAGTAATTGACCGGCCTTCAAACCTTGTCCGTGGGCCGTCTTTAGCGAAGCAGGCGTGACACGGTAGCGATAATCGCCATTGCTTTTGGATTCTTCCCACTCGCAGAAGCGTGACACCTGGTAGCGCACACTGCGCGGAGTCAGCCGCGGCGCGCTGATACGTCCATTGGAATTGACGCTGATTTTTCCGTTTTCATCACGAAGTTCGGCTTTATCAAGCATCCGAAACGCGCTGATTGGGCCGCCATCCTGCGCTGAAGCGATATCGGCCAGCCCCAGCCAGTGCAAAATACTGACAAGGTAACGCACCAATTCGCCTTCGACATCCTCCCAGTGGGCGAATCCGCGCAGATATAACCCGTCAGATTGGCGTTTGACAAACCAGGTGTCGTACTCGCCGCCCTGGCGCTGAAAATCAGGGCTGGCGGCTTTCAAGTCACGGATCAAGGCAGCCAGACTCCACCACTGATTTTTAGGAATGAGCGTCAGCAGGTCGAGCAAGAAGGTGCGCGTGGCAAGCGGGTCGTTGCGCCAGCCGCCTTCGCAAACCAGGCCGGGGACCTGACGCAGTTCGTTCAAATCGGGGCTGGCGCGCCAGGCATCCGCAAGCAAGGACAAAGCCTCGGCGCGGGACGATTCAAAAAAGCGTTTGACCGCTTCGGGGTTCAAAGTCCAGCCGGCAGCCGCGGGTTCGTTTTCAACGTTGGAGGGGCTGATGAAACGGGAAACAGTTAACAGGTCCAGCAAGAACGGACGGTGCAAAGCCAGGGCCGGGATCGGCCTGCCGGTACGAATGGCAGCCAATAGCGTGGTAATCTCTTCCAATATTCCATCTGAAGCGCTCTCGGGGACGGATTTTTCAGCCGGGGTGGCCGCGCGACCGAGGGGTTTGTCTTGCAGGGGCAAAGCGGCGGCTGGCTTGGCGATGGTTTTTTCGGCGGCATCGTGTGTTTTTTTCGGTTCGCCTTCGCTCTTGAAGCCGATAAAGCCCAGCGCTTCAAGCAGATCATCGGGAATGAAGGCAAATTCTTGCGGGCCGCGCTCGGTTTCAAAGAAGGCCCGCGCCAACAGCGCGCGATACCATAAGGTTTCGGTAGCGGAGGCTGGGCGCAGGTGCGGTTTTTCACGGTCACGTTTGCCGGGGCCCATTTCGCGCAAGTCACCAAAGCGACGTGTAAAAGTTTCCCAGGGCAGGCGACCCGCAGAATCAGCCAGTGCGCCCAGAGCCGTTTGGGCCTCTTCAGGCAGGGTGCTGACAATTTCTTCGAGCAGTTCGGCGTCACACAGAGCGGTAGTGAGTTCATCGGCGGCTATGGCCGGATCTGACGAGGCAAGTTCAGCGCCCCACAGAGATGCGACTATCTGCAGGTAGCCAAGATCGTCGGTGGGCAGGGTTTTCTCCAAGGCTGGCATGGGGCTATTCTAACGTAACTCAAGGACTTGTGCAGGTCTTAAAATTGCTCCCGGTGTTATCGTTATTTTTTAGCAAACTTGCACCTTCGTGCTAAAATAAGGGAAATATTTTAAAGTTTGCGCAATCCTACAAATGGGGGAGTGACCGTGCAAACTTGTCGGGTTATATTGAAAATCATTCTTTAAGGAGGCACCTATGAAAAAAGCATTCCCGATTCTACTGATTTTAGTTTTTTTGTTGAGCGCATGTGACCTGCCAGGTTCTCAAGCTGAGCCTACAGCCATTAGTTTGCCAACAGCCGCACCAACTGAAGAAGTGGTGGCCGCGGAATCCACTGAAGCCGTTGCCGCTCCTGGTGAAGATAGCGCCGAGCTCGGAGACGAGAGAACAGCATCGACCGATGGCATGATTCAAGTTTTCATTCCATCCGGGAAATTCCGTATGGGTGGTCTTGATGAGAATGCCATCGACGATGAGAAACCCGGCCACACTGTTGAGCTTTCAGGGTTTTGGATGGACAAGGTTGAAGTCACCAATGCCATGTACATTCTTTGTGTGAATGCCGGCGCTTGTGACTTTCCTCGTGAAGTCAAATCGGCCTCACGCCCCAAGTATTTTGGCAGTGAAGAGTTCAATGAATTTCCTGTAATCTATGTGACCCATGAAGAAGCTGTGAATTACTGCACCTGGGCCGGACGCCGCTTACCTACCGAAGCAGAGTGGGAATATGCGGCCCGCGGTGGCGGTGTCGATTTCCGCACTTTCCCCTGGGGCGATGATCTTCCCAGCGAAGCCCTGGCAAACTTTGATTACAAACTGCGTGATACCCAGCGCGTAGGATCGTACCCCAACGGCGCCAGCCCCTTTGGTATTCTCGACATGGCCGGCAACGTCTGGGAATGGACTTCAGACTACTACAAAGAAAATTACTATGCCGAATCGCCCGAGCTTAACCCGATGGGTCCGGAGACTTTCGGCGCAAATGGCAAGCGTGTGGTTATTCGTGGCGGCTCCTGGGCTGACGGTTTCAAAGAGCTACGCGTCTCGAATCGCGGGTTCCTGCTTTCGCCTGACCGGACTCTCGATAAAACATCTGAGCGCTACAAGGGTGAAGCCACCGAGTTTGTTGGTTTCCGCTGCGCGCAGGGTCAGTAAATTAAATAATAATCACAACCTCCCAGCAGCATTTTACTGCCGGGAGGTTGTTTTATTTTTCAAACAGGCTGCACAGGCTATTTGTTTTTCACCATTCAACCCTTTGACTCGCTTCGCGTCCTGTGGTAATATCGCGGCACAATTCAATAGCCCCTAATACGGCACTCTTATCCAGAGAGGCGGAGGGACCGGCCCGACGAAGCCTCGACAACCGGCTGGCGAAAGCCAGACACGGTGCCAATTCCGGCAGAGAACATCTGGGAGATGAGAGGGCGTCCGCGTTTTCGCAATTGCCCTTTCAGTTTGACCGAAAAGGGCAATTTTCTTTAACAAGGAGACAAAAACGCAATGAGCAACACTTTTATGAATTCCCCCAAGTTACTCTTCACATCTGAAAGCGTGACAGAAGGTCACCCCGATAAAATGTGTGACCAAATTTCAGATGCAGTTCTCGATGCCTGCCTTGAGCAGGATCCCTTTTCGCGCGTGGCCTGCGAAACCGCAGCAAAGACCGGGTTTATCGCCGTGCTAGGCGAGATTACCACCACTGCTTTCGTCAATTTTGATGATTTGGTACGCAAGGTTGTCAACGAAATTGGTTATGACAGCAGCGAGAAAGGCTTCGATGGCAGTACTTGCGCCGTCCTGGCAGCCATTGCCAGCCAAAGCCCCGATATTGCTCTCGGTGTTGATCACGCCATGGAAGACAAAGCCGGTGAAATGACCGACGCCAAGATCGAACACGTCGGCGCGGGCGACCAGGGTATGATGTTTGGCTTTGCCTGCAACGAAACCGCCACCCTGATGCCGATGCCGATCTACCTGGCCCACAAACTGACCCGCCGCCTGAGTGAAGTGCGCAAAAACGGAACCCTGCCCTGGCTGCGCCCCGATGGCAAAAGCCAGGTCACAATTGAATATGCTTTCGGCAAACCCAAGCGCGTCGATACGGTGCTGATCTCGACCCAGCACGCGGCTGAAGTTTCGCAAGAAGAAATTCGCGCCGGCATTATCGAACACGTCATCGATCCGATCATTCCTGCCGAATTGCGTGACGGCGAGATCAAGATCTATGTCAACCCCACCGGCCGCTTTGTGATTGGCGGACCAATGGGCGATGCCGGCCTGACCGGGCGCAAGATCATCGTCGACACTTACGGCGGCATGGGCCGTCATGGCGGCGGCGCTTTCTCGGGTAAAGACCCCACAAAGGTCGATCGTTCTGCCGCTTACGCCGCGCGCTGGGCTGCCAAAAACGTGGTCGCCGCGGGAATCGCTGACCGTTGTGAAATCCAGGTGGCCTATGCCATTGGCGTTGCCCACCCGCTTTCGGTCAATGTCGAAACCTTTGGCACCGGCAAAATCTCAGACGAGAAAATATCCGCGATCATCACCGAGGTCTTTGATTTGCGCCCCGGCGCCATCATCCGCGACTTGAACCTACGCCGCCCGATCTACCGCCAGACCGCCGCTTACGGCCACTTTGGACGCGACGATATCCAACTGCCCTGGGAAGAGACCAACAAGACTGAAGCCATGCGCAAAGCCGCGGGTCTTTAATCCTGCAAAGCGAGATTTAAATCCTGTTTATGGTTTGAAACCATAAACAGGATTTTTATTTTCTGGTACACTTTTAACCAGGGAACAACCATGCTAAAAAAACTGATCATCCTCCTGCCTGTTTTTTGCCTGTTGGCGCTGAACCTGACCTGGCCGGCCCGCGCCCAAACTGCTGAGCCCCCCGTTGTTCACGCAGTCATGTTCTGGATGTCTGGCTGCAAGCACTGCCAGCAAACCATCAGTATGACCCTGCCACCCATCCGCGAGAAATATGGCACGCAGCTCGATCTGCAATTGATCCAAATCTACAGCCTTGAACATATCGATGCGCTCTATGCCCTCGGCGCCAGTTACGGCATCGAAAAGCGCATGATCGGCGTCCCATTTTTGGTGATTGGCGACCAGCCCCTGGTCGGCTACGATCAGGTACGGCTTGAATTCGATGAGTTAATCGAGACTCATCTGGCCGCTGGCGGCGTGGATTTGCCCGACCGGCTCGAACTCCAACCACTGCTGGCCGCTGCCCCGGATTCGGACTCCCCGACGCCTGCCGCGCTGCGCGAAGAGCCTGTTCCTGCCCCGATGGATTTCCAACCCGCTCCTTCAGGGATGCGCGACAATGGATTTGTACTCGCGATCATTGTTCTGGTCGGCATGTTACTGGCCCTGCTGTATGCCATTGCGCGCCTGTTACTGTTCATGTTTAGCAATGTTCATCTCAGACCAGCCCCGGCCTGGATGACAAACTGGGCGATCCCAGTGCTGTCTGTGGCTGGTTTACTGGTGGCTGCTTATCTCTCCTATATCGAAGTAACCCTGATACAGGCCTTTTGCGGCCCGGTCGGGGATTGCAACGCCGTGCAATCAAGCTCCTATGCGCGCCTGTTCGGAATCCTGCCGGTGGGCGTTTTAGGTGGGCTTGGCTATCTCGCCATCCTGCTTGCCTGGTGGGCAAACCGCCAGAAATGGGGAATTCTCTCATCCTATGCCCCATTGGCCCTGTTTGGCATGGCCTTCTTTGGCACCATCTTCTCTGCTTACCTGACCTATCTTGAACCATTTGTGATCATGGCGGTCTGCATCTGGTGTGTTACCTCGGCCATCCTGATTACATTAATTATGCTTGCCTCGCTTCAGGAAGCCTTGCGAGCTTTGCCCGCTGAAATTGAGTATGTTGAATAATGCGATAAAGATTTCAAACGCTGAGCGGGACCATACACAAGCAACGATAAAGAAGGATTGCAAATACCATCGCATTTTCGTATAATTATTTTACCAATCGGGTGACATCTATCCGAATTTTGCAAGATGGGATAAAGAAATATGGGCACAACCGCCGATATTGAACTAACCATCCATCGCCATGACCTGCAAGGCTACGCGGTGGATTTTCGTTATTCGGACAGCGATCCGCAAAGCCAATCTGAAGTGCGGCTTGGGGCCGGACAAGCGGCCAGTGCAGTCTTCGATTTTTCGGCGCTGGATGAGTTGCTTGAGTCTGGGGATCTAAAAGCCTACGGTCAATCGTTGACCAGGGGCCTTTTTGAAAGCGAAGCCCTGCGAACGGCAATGGCCCAGGCTCGGGCAGCCGTGGAGCAAATGCAGGGCAGCCTGCGTTTACGGCTAAATATCCACTCAGGCGCGGGTGAACTTAACGTTTTGCGCTGGGAAACACTCCTTGACCCACAAAGCGAGATTTGTTTCTCCACAGACCAGAACATCCACTTCTCACGCTACCTGGCCAGCATGGATTGGCGTCCGGTGCGTCTGCGCGCCAAAGGGGAGTTAAAGGCCCTGGTAATGGTGGCCGCTCCAGGTGGTTTGGAAGCGTATAAACTTGCCAGCGTCGATAAAACGTCCGAAATTACATCAATAGCAACCGGGCTGGGGCAGATCCCCTTCGAAACTCTTGAGCAAGCAACCCTGAATAATCTAATTTCCGCCCTGCAAACAGACGAGTTCGATATCCTGCATATCGTTGCGCATGGTACCTTTGTCAATGGCGAATCGTTCTTGTGGCTTGAGAGCGAGGATGGCAGTGTGGCGCGTGTAGCGGGCAATGAATTGGTGATGCGCCTGCGCGAGGTGGAGCATCGCCCGCGATTGGCTGTGCTGGCTTCCTGCCAGAGCGCCGGGCGTGGCAAAGGCGATGTGCTGACCGCGCTTGGCCCCAGGCTGGCGGCAGCAGGCATCCCGGCGGTGCTGGCGATGCAAGACAACCTGTCGATGGAAACCAACGCAAAACTGATGCCGATTTTCTTCTCCGAACTGCAAAAAGATGGGCAAATCGACCGCGCTCTTTCGGTGGCCCGTGGACAAGTGCGTGAGCGGCCCGATTGGTGGGTTCCGGCCTTGTTCATGCGCCTAAAAAGTGGACGCTTGTGGTACACACCCGGTTTTGGCGGGCCGCGCGGTGAATTCGAGAAATGGCCATCGCTTTTGCGCGGAATCCAATCTGGCCGCTGCACACCCATCCTGGGCCCTGGGCTGAACGACCCCCTGATCGGTTCGATGCGCGACCTAGCCCAGCGCTGGGCTGACGAACTGGAATATCCGCTTGCAGCCCATGAACGCGAATCACTGCCACAGGTCGCGCAATTTCGCGCTGTCGACCAGTCACGCTTTACGGCAGAAGACGAATGGCTGGCCCACCTGCGCGCAGCGATCCAGAAACGTGCCAGCTTGCCAGACGAATTGAACGGCCCCAATATTCCGCTGGGAACACTGCTTGAAGCCGCGCGCCAACAGATTCTCGTAAAAGATGAATTCGAAACCTATAAAATTTTGGCGCAGATTCCCGCAAAGGTTTTCATTACCGCCAACACCGATGAATTGCTCGAAGTAGCTTTGCGGGAAGCCGGCAAAGAGCCGACCACCATGGTCTGCCCCTGGCATGAGTTCAGCGAAAAAACCGACCCGTCGATGTATAGCCAGGATGACGATTTCGAGCCAGCCGCCGAACGCCCCCTTGTTTATCACCTGTTCGGATTGTTGAGCCAGCCAGAGTCGCTGGTGCTGACAGAAGACGACACATTCGGTTTTCTGATTGGAATCACCCGTCATATGAAGAATATTCCCAGCCAGGTTGGGCGCGCCCTGGCAGATTCTGCGCTTCTCTTTTTGGGATTTCAGGCAGAAGATTGGGATTTCAGGGTGGTCATGCAGTCGCTTTTGGCCAAAGAGGGCAATAACCTGTTGCGGCGTCATGCCCACATTGCGGCCCAGATCGAACCAGACGAAGCGCGCCTGATCGACCCCGGACGCGCCCGCCGCTATTTGGAAACCTATTTTGGGCACAGTTCAGATATCGAGATCAGCATTTTCTGGGGAACCGCGCGAGAGTTTATGAAAGAGCTCGCCGCGCGCCTTTCCCCGCTAAAATGACAGGGCAGGAAAATGAGCGCGAATAACCCTTATGTTGGTCCACGTTCTTTCTCGAAGGCCGAGACGCTTTATGGCCGCGACCGCGAATTGCGCATTCTGACCGATCGCCTGATCGCCGAACGGATTGTTCTCCTGCATGCCCCTTCAGGAGCAGGCAAAACTTCGCTGGTGCAGGCGGGGCTGATCCCTGAGTTGGCCCTCGAAGGGTTCTTTGTCCATCCTACGATTCGCGTCAACGCAGAATACCCTGCCGATCTGGTAAAAACGTCAGACACCCTCAGTGACGCCAGACGGTTTAATCGGTTCACCTTCAGTACGCTGCTTTCCCTGGAAGAAAAATACCCCCCTGAACAAAGAACCAAGCTCAACCGCTTGGCGCGCCTTTCTTTGGCAGATTATCTTGCTCTGCGTTCGATTGAAGACCAGCGAGATGGACCTGAATTCCTGATCTTTGACCAGTTCGAGGAAATCCTTTCTCTCGACCCCAATGACCGTGTTTCCAAGAATTCTTTTTTTACCCAGCTAAGAACGATTCTCAGGAACCGCAACCGTTGGGCATTGTTTGTGATGCGAACCGATTACGTTGGCGCGTTGGAACCGTACGCGCGAAACATCCCGACCTATTTTGCAAACACTTTTCATCTGGAGTTGCTCGGCGCAAAGGCGGCCCAGCAGGCCATTCAACAGCCCGCGAAAAAAGCCGGGGTCAATTTTACCGACGAGGCAGCCCAAAAGCTGGTCGATGACTTGCGCCGGGTTCAAGTCCAGGCAATGGATGGTTCTGTCCAAAGTCAACTGGGGCTTTATATTGAGCCGGTCCAACTGCAAGTGGTTTGTTACCGCCTGTGGGAAAACAAAGACGCGGACAAAATGACGATCGACGAGCAGGATCTGGCCAGCGTTGGCGATGTCAACCAATCCCTGGCCGGGTACTACGCCATGAGCGTTTCCAGGGCGGCAGAAGCGATCCAAATCCCTGAGCGCAGCATCCGCGAGTGGTTTGACCAAAAGCTGATTACCCCTGAAGGCACACGTTCACTGGTCAGAATTGGCATCGATCTCAGCGAAGGGCTGCCAAACGAGGTTATTCGCAACATTGAAACCACACACCTTATCCGGCCAGAAAAACGGGCCGGCCAGATCTGGTATGAATTGGCGCACGACCGCTTGATTGAACCGGTGCGCTCGGATAATAAAAGATGGTTCGAAGCAAATTTGAATTTATTTCAACGCCAGTCCAAGTTGTGGATCGAGCAGGGCCGGGGCGAAGGCTTGCTTTTACGCGGCCGCGAACTGGAAATTGCTGAACAGGAAGCGAAAAGTATCATCCTGACCCCTGAAGAATCTGCTTTTTTGGGGGCATGCCGGTCTTTACGCCAGCGTGAGATACGTGACAAAAATCAGCGCCGCATGATCGTTGCCGGGCTGGTTATATCATTGCTGCTTTTCTTTGTGGCCATGTTTTTCAGCATCAGCGCCACTGCCGCAAACCGTAGTTACGAGCTTGAGGCCATCAAGGCAAACGAAGCCAGTACCCAGGCAGTTGCCCAACAATCCATCGCACAGGCGGCCAGCACCCAAGCGATTTCGCAACAGTCCACTGCGCAGGCGGCCAGCACCTCTGCGGTTGCCCAGCAGGCCACCGCAGAGGCTGCCAGCGCCCAGGCGCTCGCAAATGCCAATGCCGCTGCAACAGCCCAGGCAAATGCGGAGATAGAAAAGGCGAAGGCAAACGATCAAGAGAAGCTTGCTCTGGAACAAAAGAAGCTGGCCCGCGCCAATGAACTGGCTGCCCAATCCATCCTGGCTCAGAACAATGGTCAAAATAGCATTGCAAGCTTGCTGGCCGCGGAAGCCTTTCAGGTCGTAGACACATCGCAGACCCGCATCCAATTGTTAAGCCTGCTAAACGCACGAGGCAGGGTATTCCTGACGGTCTCCAGCGAAGCCGGGATATCCCCTCATCTTTCCTTCGCCAGGGAAAATCTGGCGCTTGTTTCCAGCAATTTTGATAACTGCGAGCCGGGAAGCAAATATTACCTGTGCAGGCAGGGAGTCTTCAAGGCCTGGCAACTCAAAAACATTCTGACAAGCAGCGGCCTTGATCTGCTCGAAATTACCCAGTCTGAAACCTTCAGCTTGCCAAATAAAATGTTGGATGCCATCACTCTCAGCCCGGACGACAAACTGATCGTGGCTGCTTACTGCACCGTTGTTTTCAACAACATCGTGCGCTGCGAAAAAGAAAGTATCCTTTTCTGGGATGTGGAAACATACACACGTGTCGGCGATGAAATCTCAATCGCCACGAATTCTTACAACAGCCGCAATGTTTTGCTGGCCTATAGCCCGGATGGCAAAACCCTGGCTGTCGCAATTAACGACAACAGCGTTCTGTTTCTCGAGACCCAAACCTATACTGAAAAAGCTCGTTTTGATGCTATTAATGGCGTGGCGCAGCTCGCCTTCAGCCCGGATGGCAAGACACTGGCCATCGTCGGCGGTTATGACAACGCCCTGACCTTGATCGACATGGATCAGCTCGAGAGCAAGGCTGTGCAAATCCCATCCAAGACGAGGGCAATTATCAGCCTGGCCTACAGCCCAACCGGGAAACAGCTTGCCCTGGGCAGCAGTGAAGGACTCATCCTGCTCTGGGATGTGGAAGAAAACAAGATCACAGCCCAGATGTATGACCGCCAGGGACGGGTTTTGGCGCTGGCTTTCAGCCCGGATGGCAAAACCCTGGCCGCCGGACACGATAATTTCTACCTGACCCTGTGGGACGTAGCCAGTCGCCAACCGCTCATTCGCCCGTACTTAAGGCATACCGAGGGTGTCCACAGCCTGGCTTTTAGCAGCGATGGAAATCTGCTTGCATCGGCGGGTAATGAAATCGTTTTATGGGATTTATCATCCGAATCATGGCTTAAGAAAACCTGTGCTATCGCTGGCCGCAATTTTACCCAGGGCGAATGGCAGCAGTTTTTTTCAGGAGAAGAGTATCGCATCACTTGCCCAACCTGGCCTGCCGGAAAATAAATACAGGAATAACAAGAAAGAACCCCGCGCCGGAAATGGCGCGGGGTTCTTTGCAAAGAATCAATCTTATTCCGGTTCCATCGAAAAATGCAAGGGATAGCCTTCCAATCCGGCAGCGAAGTGGGCTTTGCCAATCCGCGCTTGGGCTTCGGCCCTGGGCAGAGTCTGGACGTAGGCCGAGCCGCGGTAGTGGGCTTCAAACATGATGTTAACCGCATCCGGTGGGCTGACCATAAAAATACTCTGGAGCACATGCACGACAAAATCCATCGGGGTCACGTTGTCATTGTGGATGATGACCCGGTAAAGCGGCTCCAGGTCTGGCTCCGAAACCGGGATGATTTCGGGGGTAACCTGGCGTTGGGTCATGACCGATTCTGATACAGGGCCGCCAGGGCCGCGCCGATCGCCTGTGAAAGGTCACCCAGAGCCGCCGGGACGATGCTGATGCTATCACGCTGGGCCGGCCACAGGTAGGCGCGGGCAGTGTCGCTCAAAATTCCCAGGTAGCGTTCGCGGAAGCTAGTGGTGGTCGCTTCGGGGTCCATCAACCCGCCGCCAATGACCACAAATTTGGGATCGAGCACCATCGCCAGCATGGCAACGTGCAAACCCAGGGCTTTAGCCTGAAAATCAAACAGTTCCAGGGCCAACAGGTCGCCTTTTTGGGCCAATCCGCGCAGGCTGAAAGCTTTTTCTTTGGCGCTCAGCGTCGATTTTGCCAGGTCGTGGTCGGCGTGTTTCTGCAGGCGTTCTTCGAGCAGGTAAGGCAGGCCAGACAGGCTGGTATAGACTTCGACACAGCCCCAGGTGCGGCCACATCCGCAGGGATAGGGTTTCGCATCCATCAGGTGCAAGGGCGCAGGCATGTGGCTGGCCTCCATGCCGGCCAGCGTATCGCCGTCAAGGGCCAGGCCGCTCTGGTCAACAAAGGCGCAGCCCAGGCCTGAACCAGGCGCGAGCAGTACCACCGTTCCCTGGCTGTTCCCACGCGCGTGCTGGGCTTCGGCCACGCCGCCCATGTTGCCATCATTGCCAACGATCAGCGGGACAGCCCGCCCGGCGCGTTCGGTCAAGGCGTTGCTATAAGCCGTATGGACATCGAACCCGGCAAATTCGGCGGGCAGGTTGGGTGAACGATCAAAGACTCCGTAGCGCTGGAACGGGCCGGGAATTGCCAGCCCCACCCCGCCAACCTGTTCCCAGGCAAGTTCATTTTGCGCCAAGTAGGTATTAATCGCCTCGACCCAACCGCTTACAACAGCTTCAGGGCCATGCGCCGAATTGGTTGGGGATTGTAATAACTTGGTTGAGATGGCCGAGCCATCGCTCCATACGCCACCCACCTTGGATGTGGTCGCGCCGCCGTCTGTGCCAATGTAAAATATTTTATTCATTTTGTTTTCTGTACCTTCCGCGCTGTTTTTATAGTTTCTTATTATACTGTCTGATTGGCTCGCCAAAGGGTAAAATAGAGGCCTCCGTATTCTTTTTCTTCAACCAAGCGATTAAGATGGATCCAAAAACCCTGCACGTCCTTGAATATCCGAAAGTCCTCGAACGTCTGGCCGCGCAATGCGGCTTTTCGGCCTCGAAAGAACTGGCCCTCGGCCTGCAACCATCCACCAGTCTGCTCGAAATCCGCCAGCGGCAGCAGGAGGTGAGTGAAGCGCGCACCCTGCTCGTTACCAGCGACGCTACCATCGGCGGGGCGCACGACATCCGTCCCAAGGTGCAACTGGCCCTGCGCGGCGGGGTCCTGGAACCGATCGACATTCTCGACATCAAAACAACCCTGATTTCTGCGCGTGAACTCAAGAAACAACTCGAAAAACGCGCCGCCGACTTTCCGCGTTTGGCAGATATTTCGACGGCCCTGCCAACGCCCTCCGGGCTGGTGGATGCAATTTCGCGCACCGTCTCAGACCGGGGAGATGTGCTCGACGGGGCATCACCCAAGCTGGCCTCGCTGCGCGGCGAGATCCGTGTGGCGCACGACCGGCTGATGAGCCGCCTGCAAAAATATATCAGCGACCCGTCTACTGTTTCAATGCTGCAAGACGCGCTCATCACCCAGCGCGACGGGCGCTATGTCATCCCGCTGCGCTCCGAATTCAAAGGACGCATCAAATCGATCGTTCATGACCAATCATCCTCGGGCGCGACGATTTTTGTCGAACCGCTGGCCGTGGTGGAACTCAATAACAAATGGCGCGAGCTGCAACTGGCCGAGCGTGATGAAATCCGGCGTGTGCTGGCGGCATTGTGCCTGCAAATTGCCGAACATGCCGAGTCGCTCATCTGGGGAGTCGAAGCGCTGGCCCTGCTTGATTTTTCCTTCGCCCGCGCCAAATACGCCGACGAGATTCACGCCGCTGAACCAATATTCGTTGAAAAGTTAAACATTAAACGCTCAACGAAAAACCCGGCACCCTTCGATACTACTCAGGGCAAGCCTGACACATCGCAACCTGACAACGAGTATTACCCGACCATCAACCTGGTCCACGCCCGTCACCCCTTGCTGGATCCCAAAACGGTGGTGGCGACCGATTTCACCATGCCGCATCAAACACGCGCCGTGATCATCACCGGGCCGAACACCGGCGGCAAGACGGTTGCGCTCAAAACGGTCGGTTTGCTGATTCTGATGGCCCAAAGCGGGCTGCACATCCCGGCTCAGAGCGGATCGTCGCTGAGTATGTTCAAGGCCGTGCTGGCTGATATTGGCGACGAGCAATCCATCGAGCAGTCGTTGAGCACTTTTTCCGGTCATGTCACCAACATCATCCGTATTCTGGAGGCCGCCGACGAAGACTCGCTGGTCATCCTGGATGAACTCGGCGCAGGCACCGACCCGCAAGAGGGCGCGGCCCTGGCGCGGGCCATCCTGGCCCACCTGATGGAGCGCGGCATCACCACCCTGGTCACCACCCATCACCCTGAACTGAAAGCCTACGCCCACAGCGCACCGGGCATCGTCAACGCCAGCGTAGAATTTGACCTGCGGACGCTGCGCCCGACCTACCAACTGACGATCGGGATACCGGGGCGCTCGAACGCGATAGCGATTGCCCAGCGACTCGGGCTACCCGAATCCATTCTGGCTGTTGCGAGGAGCGAGGTCAACCCCGAAGCGCTGCGCGCCGACAACATGCTCGACGACATCAAACGCCAGCGCAACTTGTCACACAAGGAACGCCAGAAAGCCGAAAAAGCGCGGGCCGAGGCCCATAAATTGCGCCGCGAGTTGGACGAAAGACTGGAAAAGATCGAAGATGAGCGCCGCGAGGTACTGGCGCGCGCGCGCGCCGAAGGCGAACTGGAAGTGGAGATCTTGAAGCGCAATCTCGAATCACTTAAACGGCAGATGAATAAGGTTAAGCAACCCGTCGAAGCGCTGGCAATACTCGAAGAAAAATTGGAAGTTGCCGAAGAAAAGATAAGCGCCCCGGTTGAGAGAAAAACAAAGGAAAAGAAAAAAACGCCAGATGTCTTTTACCCGCTCAAATTGGGAGAAAAAGTGACTTTACGCACACTCGGCTCGCAGGGCATCATCACCACCCTCAGCGAGAACGAGGCCGAGGTCCAGATCGGCAGTTTACGGATCAGGGCGAAGCTGGGTGACATCCAACGCAAAACAGATGATGATTTGTCCGAGACCATAGACCAAGGACCAAAGACCGATAAACGTCGAAAAAGTGTCGAAACAGGCGCTTCGGTCAACCGTTCTTCGTCCTCGGTCGCTCCCAGCCCCGGCATGGAGCTCGACCTGCGCGGGATGATGGTCGAAGATGCCGTCTCGCGGCTGGAGGATTATCTCGACAAGGCCTACCTGGCGGGAATGCCGTTTGTGCGCATCATCCACGGCAAGGGGACGGGCAAACTACGCCAGGAAGTGCGCGCCGCGCTCAAAAATCATCCCCAGGTGGCAACCTTCGAGATCGGTCTCGAAACCGAAGGCGGCGACGGGGTGACGGTGGCGAAGATGGTCAAGGATTAAAACTTTATCCACAGATTTTGAAAAATCTGCGGATTTTTTATTTTTCAAGACAGGAATTTTGCGAGTGCTTCCGGCGGGACGCGGGCAGTGAAATCGAGGCTGAGCGGGGTCAGCGAGACTTGGCGCTTGCCAAGCATGATATAGGCGTCAGTGTCATGCGGTTCCCCGGAGATGTCAAAGCGCACTTCGTAGCCAACGTATCCGCGCTGGCTCCAGTCGCTGCGTTCGGGCTTGGTGGGATGAAAGTAACGCTGGCGTGAAAGGCGCGTCCAGACCAGGGGCGTGGCGGTCGTTGCGTCGGAGGGCACATCCAGCTTGAGCAGGTCCGCGCCGGGCGGCAGACCGTGTTCCAGCAAGCGGGCAGCCACCTGCGCGGTAAAATGCGCGGCGGCAGAAAAATCCACGTCCTGTGAATAGGACAGGTGGTTTTCTTTTCCAGTTTCGAGTGAAACAGCCAGGGCCGGGATAAAGTGTGAAGCCGCCTCCATCGCCGCGCCAACCGTACCAGAGACCGTAATGCCGGTGGCGACATTTTCGCCGTAGTTGATGCCCGAAACAACCAGGTCGGGTTTGGCCGGCATGATCTCAAGAATACCGTGTAAAACGGCCTGGGCAGGTGTGCCGCCGACCGCATAGACGGGCCATTCCTGACCATTGATGGTCAGGATCTCTTTTTCGATGATGCCGTCAGATGAGATCGGCAGGGAGCGCCCCGTGCCCGAAGATTGTTCGCGCGGCGCAGCCACAGTAACATAGCCTAGGGCCGAAAGCGCTTCGGCGGCGGCCCACAGGCCGGGTGAGCGGATTCCGTCGTCGTTGGTGAGAAGAATCTGTCGTTTTTGCATGGTACCTCCGGGAGACATTTTACCGCCTAAAGCAGGAAAACAAAAAGTGATAACGGTGTTGTACCGTTACCACTGTGAGTGCCCTTGGCGCGACTCGAACACGCGACCTATTGCTCCGCAAGCAAGCGCTCTAATCCACTGAGCTACAAGGGCATTTGCGAGGTGAGATTTTACATCAAAGAGGCTTCCCGGTCAAGGTGGGATTTTTAGTGTTAGAAAACTTTGCGGGCAACTAAATCATTCTTGCAGGTATCTCCTGCTGTTCAAAAACGGTATCGTTTTTATGCTCAACAAACACCTTCAGATTTTTGGCCCGTATTGCCAGGCAAAGCACCGATCGATTGATCACTTGGTAAACATTGGCAGGTGCCCTAGCGCAATAATCTCCATCCACTTTGATTTCTCGCCCTCAGTCATGATCGCCGTCTCAGCAGCCACATTCCCTCCGGCTTTTTCGATGATCATGCGGATGCCTTGCAAGGTCGAGCCAGTGCTGATGACATCATCCACAACCACGACTCGTTTCTCATGGATGAGGCTGCTGTCTTTTTCATCCAAGATCAAGGTTTGTGGCTTGCCGGTGGTAATCGAAAGCGTTTCGGCTTGCAGGGCTTCACCCATATAAGATTTATAGGCTTTGCGCAAGACAACATAAGGCTTGCCGGTTTCGACAGAGAGTGCGTAAGCCAACGGGATCGATTTTGCTTCGGCGGTTACCAATACATCATAATCGACCATTTCCAATTTCTCGGCCAAAGCTTTTGCCGCCGCCTGGGTAAGTTCGGTATCGCCCAATATATTCAGGATGGCGATGCGCAGGCCGGGCGCAACCTCAAACAGGCGCAAGTTGCGCTTCAGGCCGGCAATTTCGACGCTATAAAACTCTTGTTGGGTCATAAGATCTGCCTCCGCGGAAAATGTTCAAACAACGGCATAGTTTATCATATCCACTCGTTACGGTATAATCCTTGCCAGAGAGAAATATAAAATGTTAACCGATTTGCAACTCAATACAGTTGTCAAATTACGAAAACCGCATCCCTGTGGCGGCTACGAGTGGACAGTTACCCGCCTGGGCGCAGATATCGGCCTGGAGTGCAACACCTGTCATCATCGAGTTTTGCTCACCCGGCGCGAACTTGCCCGGCGGATCAAGACCGTCATTTTTGCTCCTTCACCTTCTGATAGCCCTGAGATTTGAGACCCCAATGGATAAAAAGCCCCATATACTTTTCCTGTTTTCAGACACTGGCGGGGGCCACCGCTCGGCCGCTGAGGCAATAATCGAGGCTGTTCATTTGCAATATGGCGATTCGGTCACCACGGAGATGGTGGATATTTTCAAAGATTATGCGCCGCGCCCGCTCAACCGCATGCCGGACTGGTATCCGTATATGGTCAAGGCACCGGATTTGTGGGGAGCCAGTTTCCGCATTACCGATGGCCGCGCCCGCGCTCGCGCCATTACCGCCACCTTCTGGCCTGTGGCCGCACGTTATGCGCGCCAGATTATCAACCAGCACCCCTGCAACCTGGTGGTCACGGTTCACCCTTTCGGCAATTCCTTCATCTTGAAAGCCCTGGGCAATATTAATCGACCTCCGTTTATTACGGTTGTCACGGATATGGTCACAACCCATGCCTTGTGGTTCGACCAGCGCGCCGATGTGATTTGTGTGCCTACCGAAATTGCACGCAGTCGAGCCATTGAATATTCGATGCCGCCTGAAAAAGTGGTTGTGGTCGGCCAGCCCATCGCAGCCAAATATTGCGCCCCGGTTGGAGACAAGGTAGCTTTGCGTAAGGCGCTTGGCTGGCCTGAAGATAAATTCACGGTTGTCGCCGTTGGCGGCGGCGATGGTATGGGGCCATTGGCCCAGACCGCCCGCGCCATCGGCGAATCTGGCCTAGACCTCAACCTTGTGGTCGTTGCCGGGCGCAATGAACGTTTGAAGAACAGTCTTCAGCAGATCAATTGGTCCATCCCGGCCTTTATCCATGGATTTACCCGCAACCTGCCCGATTTCATGCGCGCCGCCGATGTGCTTGTTACCAAAGCTGGGCCGGGTACGATTGCTGAGTCGCTGGCTGCCCATCTGCCGCTCATCTTGTACGCCCGCCTGCCCGGCCAGGAAGACGGCAACGTCACTTTCGTCCGCCAGACCAACACGGGTGTCTGGGCGCCAACCCCGCAACGGGTTGTGGCTACCTTGCGTCGCTGGTACGAATATCCCGAAGAGCGCCAGAAAGTGGTCGAGGCCTGTGCTCGCGCCGCCCGGCCCGAGGCTTCGAATGAAATTGCTCGAATTATTGGTAAACAATTGAATTTGGAACTTGCGACACAATAAAATCTAACGCTTGTTCTATGTTTTATGCTATACTTTTTATCATGGATTTACCCCGTTCTTTCTGGCCCGCTTGGCTCGATTCTCTACAGCAAAAGAACCTGAGTCTCTGGGTTGCCTGGACACTTGATGTGGCTGGCCCGCTAAATTTGCTCGGCGCCCAGTTCGTGCATCTAGCTTCTCCGCTATTTGGCGACTCAGACCAGGCCAACGCCCTGGCCCATATCCTTGAAGATGACACTGAGACCCGCGCATTCATAACCTTCTTGAGAGAACAATCGTGAACCCGACCAACGTGATCGCCCTGCTGATAGTCATAATTTCCGCATTGATGATGGTTGTTTTTGCTTTTCTTGCGCGTCGTTCCAATTTTGTTTTTCGAGAAATTAATGCTTTCAAGTTTATCCGCCGCTCCGTCAGTATGGTTGTGGAAGACGGTTCACGCCTGCATGTTTCGCTCGGACGCGGCAGTTTATTAACCCCTTTTGGCGCAGCC
Source organism: Anaerolineae bacterium (assembly GCA_022013685.1). GTDB lineage: Bacteria > Chloroflexota > Anaerolineae > Anaerolineales > Villigracilaceae > UBA8950. The sequence continues at coordinate 45,111 of JAKLPV010000070.1, read as the reverse complement.
GCATTGGCCGGGTTGGCAATGTTGCGACGCTTGGCTGAAATCACTTCCACCAGCGACCGGCCACCGTTTGCCACATCTGGCGACGCTGTGATTAATTTGCTCGCCCAAGAGACACTGCGCACCGCCCAAGAAAGTATTCAACGCGAAAAACCCTTTGACTTTACCCAGGGACGAATGACCGGTATGACCCCTTTCTCCTACGCTGCCGGGGCCATGCCTTACATCCATGACGACGATGTGTCCACCAATGTTTTGATTGGCAACTACGGCGTCGAAATTGCCTTGCTTACAGAGGCCTCTGAGCGCGAGGGGGCGGCGGTCATTGCAGCCAGCGATAATCTTCCTGCCCAAGCTGCCCTTTATGCGGCCACTCCCGGCTCGTTGATCGGAGAAGAGTTATTCGCCGCAGGTGCATATAACCAGGGAAGCAATTTTCATACCGCCAGCCTGGTTATCCAGGATATTTTGCGCTGGATCATTATCATCGTTATTTTTGCTGGCATTATCCTGAAATTGCTTGGAGCGCTGTGAAACGAATTTCATCCGCTTTCTATGCTATTATCGCCATCAGCGTTGGGGCGCTCGTCCTGCTTGGTTATTTTGTGCCGCAGGTTGCGCCTTTCCAAAGATTATTGATGGAATGGGCCATTATCCTGGCCGGGATAGCCTTACTGATTGGCATGGGCAACCTGTTTAGCGTCCATTTTGTTCGTGTGCGCGCGCGTAGCAAGGGCTATATTTACAGTCTGGTGACGCTTGTTTCATTGTTGAGCATCTTGATTCTCGGCGTTTTAGGGTTTGATAACGCTACTGCGTTTGCCATGAATGCCATTATGATACCGGTGGAAGTTAGCCTGATGGCCCTGCTTGCCATTACCCTTGTCTATGCCAGTATCCGCCTGCTGCGCGAACGTACGGATTTCAAGTCGATAATCTTTATCCTGACAGCCCTATTTGTCCTCTCTGGTACGATTTCTCTACCTTTACTATTGGGCATTCCAAGTATTGGGGATGAAATCCTGCCGATGGTTTCGCAGATCATTTCACAGGTACTTGCCGTGGGCGGCGCGCGCGGCCTGCTGATTGGCATTGCCCTGGGCACACTGACTACCGGGCTTCGCATTTTGTTCGGCGCTGACCGGCCATACGGAGGCAAATAATGGCCGAAGTCAAGTGTCCAATGTGTTCCAAGCCCAACCAACCGACAGCCGAAGTCTGTGAATTTTGCGGCGCGCGGATTACACCGGTTACTGCCCCGTTGGACGCCATCAAGCCGGGCGAAACCCCCACCCTTAAAAATACATCTGATCTTGAACGAACCCTGCCGGGTTGGCTGCGCGATGTACGTAAAGCATCGCAGGAACAAGATGCTTCGTCTGCCGATTCAGAGCAGGACGCCGAAGATCAGGAAGCCTTTGACATGGATATTCCGGGCTTTCTTGAATCTGAACCAGAACCGGTCGCTGCACTCAAGCCTGAAGCGCCTCTGGATTTCCTGGCAGGGCTGGCTGCCAGTGCAGATGAAGACGAAGAAGCTCCCGATTGGCTCAAAAACCTGCGCGCTGACCAGGATGAAAACCTGCCCGCAGCTCCTGCGACGACTGATAGCAGCCTGCAGGACCTGATGTCTGCCATTGATCCGCGCAGCCAACCGCAACAGGAACAGCCCGTTTCTGATGCGTTAGGCTTTGGTGAACAAAAATTTGATTTTAGTGATGACTCTCAAGATGATTCGGCCTTTTCTTTTGGCGAGATAGAATCGCCCGACTGGCTTTCCGCGCTCAAAAACCAACAGGAGGGTGCCCCAACCCAGCCTGTCGACTCAATTGGAAATGCCGAATCGCCGCCAGGCATCGAAGGGGATCTACCCGCCTGGTTGAATGATCTGGCCGGAAGTGATTCTGCCCGAACAGCCTCCCCCAAGCCTGCCTCGCCGATAAACCAGGTAGAATCCACGCTTTCGGCAGACGATACTCCAGACTGGCTTGCCTCGCTCTCGGCTGATACTCCCGCCCCTGCCACCGAAGCCGATGACGCTCCCGATTGGCTGGCTTCACTCTCGTACGATTCTGCTGCCCCGGCCACAACTCCCGCATCTGAGGCGGACGACGCTCCAGACTGGCTGGCTTCGCTCTCGGCTGATACTCCCGCCCCTGCCACCAAAGCCGATGACGCTCCCGATTGGCTGGCTTCGCTCTCAGCCGATACTGCTGCCCCGGCCACAACTCCCGCATCTGAAGCAGACGACGCTCCAGACTGGCTGGCTTCGCTCTCAGCCGATACTACTACCCCGGCCACAACTCCCGCGCCTGGGACAGACGATACTCCAGACTGGTTGGCTTCGCTCTCGGCTGATACGCCCGCCCCCGCCACAGAAGCCGATGACGCTCCCGATTGGCTGGCTTCGCTTTCAACCGATACCCCCGCGCCAGTGACAACTCCTGCATCTGAGACAGACGATGACCCAGACTGGCTGGCTTCACTCTCAGCCGATGTTCCAGCCACAGCAACGCCCCCTGCCGCAGAAGAAGGCGACACCCTCGATTGGATGGCTTCGCTATCTGCTGGCAACGCTCCTGTGCTTGAAACGCCTCCGGCCGCCGAAGCGGATGATACTCCCGACTGGCTGGCTTCAATGTCTGCCGAGACTCCCGCCACCGAAGAAGCCCTGCCTGATGCTGATATGCCGGATTGGCTTTCACAAACGGCGGGCGGTACGGGACAAGAGCAGCCTGTTGATGCTAAAAAATCAAAAGCTTTCCAAACCGGTTCTCTGGATGAAATTCATGTCGAAGAGACTCCTGGTTGGCTGGCAAGTGTAGCCCCCTCCGGGCCTGGAACCAGCTTCGAAATGGCAGGCCAGGCTGAAGCGGGGAGCGAATCCGCGCTGGAAAGCCCCGAGGCGCAAACAGCAGATTCGGAAGCGCTTGAATTTACAGGCGGGCAACCGTTTCAAATGTCAGAAGGCGAAGAAAACTTTGATGCCATCCTTTCCATGGATGTGCCCGATTGGCTGGCCGGATTTACTCCAGGAGAACTTGAGCCTGCGGCCAGGCGCGAACAAGCTCAATCTGAATCGTCAGGGGACGAAGAAGACCTTGCCCCGGCCAGTTTGCCATCTTGGGTGCAGGCTTTACGCCCGATGGAATCAGTTGTTTCGCAAGATGAGCTTGGCGAAGATGACCAGACTGTAGAACAGGATGGTCCGCTGGCTGGTTTTCGCGCAATATTACCATCCCAACTGGGCTTATTGATCGGTCGTAAACCTGTTGCCCATTCCATTAAGTTACAAACAGACCAATTCCAGCAGACACAGGCGATTTTGTTGGATGCCTTGATAAAAGCTGAAGGTACACCTCGCTCATTGCCAAAGCGTCACAAGGCTGTTTCTGATCGTTTATTGCGCTGGGTGGTTGCGGCGGTTTTGTTAGTATCGGTTTTTGTGCCTTCTCTTTTGGGTACCCAGATAATACCAATTCCGACCCAGGCGACCAGTGATCTGGGAGATTTTATCGATACAATTTACAGCCTGGACAACAGTTCTCCGGTTTTGATTGTGATGGATTATCAACCAGCCCTGGCCGGCGAAATGGAAACAGCGCTCTCGCCTGTTTTGAACGATTTGATGATTTTTGGCAAGCCGATTTCTTTTGTCAGTACGCTGCCAACCGGGCCATTGATGGTTTCCCGAATGATGGATCGCATGCAAGCTGAGCCGTTTCGACATACTTATCGTGATGGTGAACAGTTTGTTGATTTGGGTTTCTTGCCGGGCGACGCAGCCGGTATCAGGACTTTTGCAAATTATCCTCGCGAAACGGTAGGTACGAGCGGTTTTGGCGTCAATGCCTGGGATACACCGGTGCTGTCTGGTGTGCAGCTATTGAACGATTTCTCGGCAGTTATCGTTGTCACGGATAACCCTGACACCGGTCGTATCTGGGTTGAACAGGCCGGGCCAGTTTTACAAGGCCAGCCAATGCTGATGGTGATCAGCGCCCAGGCTGAACCGATGCTTATCCCTTATTATGATTCTGGCCAGGTGCGCGGCTTGTTGACCGGCTTGAGCGGCGGCGCTGTATACGAGTCGATTCGCCAGCAGCCAGGCAACGCGCATTTATACTGGGATTCGTATGGGTTCGGTTTGATAGCGATGCAGTTATTGATTTTAGCCGGCGGCGCGTGGAGCCTGGTGGTGGGGATCATCTCCCGGCGCAAAGAACAGGAAGAGGTTTAGGAATGTTGCCTTTTGCGATAGCCGACTTCCTTATAGGATTATTGAGCTTTTTGCTCACCCTGATGATTTTAAGTTACATAGTGGGTGATAATCCACTTTTTCGGCTTGCGATTCATATTTTTGTTGGCGTAACAGCCGGTTATGTCACGTTGGTCGTCTGGCAGCATGTGGTTATCAATAAGTTGATTGCGCCAATGCTGACCGGAAATTGGCCTCAAGCCATTGTGCTTATTTTCCCGCTGGTAATGGGGCTTTTCTTGCTGACAAAGATTTCTCCCAAATACCAGTCGCTGGGCCGTTGGGTGGTAGCCTTTTTGGTTGGGGTTGGGGCAGCCGCGGCGATTGCGGGCGCTTTGACCGGCACCCTTTTGCCCCAGGCTTGGGCTTCGATCAATTTGTTCGATATAAGCGCGTTTCAGCCAGGCACAACTGTGGAGAAGATTGCTGAAGGCGTCTCTATACTATTAGGAACTGTGACCACCCTGACTTATTTCCAATTCAGCATTCGCCAAAGCGCTGCAAAAACGGGTCAGCGCGGCCTGTTTATGCGGATTTTGTCTTATGCGGGCGAAGCTTTCCTTGCCATTACGTTTGGCGCTTTATTTGCGGGCGTGCTTTCTTCTGCCCTGGCAGCGATGGTAAACCGGATACAATCCATCGTTGATTTTTTTGCATCATTATTTTTCTAGAACCTTATGCCTGTTTCTCTTGTCGAAGGAAATTCCCTGTTAGCAGTTGATATCGGCTCGATAACTACTCGCGCCGCATATTTTGATGTGGTGGAGGGCCAGTACCGTTTTATTGGTATGGGCCAATCTCCCACCACCCTGATTGCGCCGGCCAGCAATATCGCCTTTGGTGTGCAATCAGCCATCGAATCGCTCCAGTTCGTGATCGGCAAAACCCTGGTGGATGAGAACAACCACCTGACAATGCCATCCCAGCCTGATGGTGTGGGGGTCGATAGCCTTTGTGCGACCATCTCCACCGGGGACGTATTGAGAACGGTGCTGGTTGGGCTGCTGCCCGATGTCTCGTTGAAGAGTATCGAGAAATTGGCTCTGGGCGCAGATATTCAGGTTGTCGACTCTTTCAATACCAACGATGTTCGCGATATCAACGAACAGTTGGATGCCATTTTCAAGAGCAGCCCTGACCTGGTTTTGATAGCCGGGGGAACTGACGGCGGGGCTACCCAGTCCATACAAAAATTTTTAGAATTGGTCGGGCTGGCAAGCTATCTTTTGCCCGAAACCCGGCGTCCGGCCTTGTTGTTTGCCGGCAATAAGAATATGCAAAAGCAAGTGCTTACTTCGATGAAAAACCTGGCCTCGAGTGTGGCGATTGCCCCTAATGTGCGCCCGGTCGCCGATGTGGAGGATTTAGGCCCGGCGCAGCGCAAACTTGCCGAGCAGATGATCAAATTGCGCCAGCGCCAAATGCCCGAGTTGGAAGATTTGCGCACGCTTTGTGCCAGCCCCATTTTACCGGCGGCCTACAACCAGGGACGCATGGTGCGTTTCCTTTCACGTTATTTCGATACCGGCCGAGGGGTGTTGTCGGTCGATGTTGGCGCCGCATCTCTTTCATTGGCGATGGCGTTCGGCGATGATCTTTACCTGAATGTTTTTAACCATTATGGGGTGGGAGAACCTCTTGCCCGGTTACTAACACACACCAGCCTTGATGAACTGGCACGCTGGTTCCCGTTAAATCTGCCGGTCGAATGGTTGCGGGATTATATTCATCAAAAGGCGCTTTACCCGGCTTTTATCCCGGCAACAACTGAAGAATTGGCTGTTGAACAAACCATCGTGCGGCACCTGCTTCAGCTTGCTTCGCGAGATGCGGTTGCAACGCTCCCGGCCAAGTATCGCCCCCGGACTGGTTTACTGCCTGCCACGCAGCCAATCCTGGCTTCGGGCGCATCCCTGACGGAGGCAGCGACACTCGGACAAAAATTATTGATGCTTCTAGATGGTTTACAACCCGCTGGGATTACCACCCTTGCGATGGACCAGAATAACCTGCTGGCAATGCTTGGCGCAATTGCCGAGCAAAATAGTTTGTTGCCGGTGCAGGTCATCAATTCTGGCGCATTGGTTTACCTTGCCACTGTGATAGCGCCGGTCGTTAGTAATGTTAATTATGGCACCCCGATTGTGCGCGCAAAATTAATCCGCAACGATGGCAGTGAGAGCGAAACCGAGGTCAAGATGGGCGCACTCCAGATTTTGCCCCTCGATAGCGGACAAACCGCTCGTTTACAGCTTCGTCCTTTATTGCGCGCCGATGTCGGGCTTGGCCCGGGCCGCGCGGGCGAGGTGGATGTAATCGGTAGTTCACTGGGTATTGTGATTGACGCCCGCGGTCGCCCTATTCGCTTGCCTGCCGAGCCTGAGCGCCGCCGGGAACTGCTCAATTTGTGGCAAAACAGGGTAGGAGGCTAGCCATGACGCGCGCATCGACATTTTATATTCTGCCTCTGGCCACGATCAACCGTACCCGGCTTTTGCCTTATCCCGGGCGGGTTGTGGTACGTGTCGGCCAGAAGGTCTCGCCTTCTGAAGTTGTTGCTGAAGCCTCCGTAAGCCGTAAGCACGTTATTGTTGATTTGGCTGAGAAGCTGCAATTGCCAAATGAAAAACTGGAATCATTCGTGCGCGTGAAGCGGGGCCAAAAGGTTGCCAAGGGTGATTTGCTGGCAGAATCAAAAGGAATTTTTGGCCGCGAAGTGCTTTCTCCCGTCGATGGGCGTGTAACAGCCCAGGGAGGCGGCAAACTGGTACTCGAAATCGGACGGGCCACTATCGAAATACATGCCGGCCTGGCGGGTACGGTTACAGAAATCATCGAAGATTTCGGGGTTGTTATCCGCGCTTCAGGGGCCGTTGTGCAGGGTCTTTGGGGGAACGGGAAAATGGACGCAGGCGTTTTATTCAGCCTGATCGAGAAGCCGGATGATCTTCTCGAACCTTCGCGCCTGGATGTCAGTTTGCGAGGTTCTGTCATTTTGGCCGGTCACGTTGCTGAGGCTGCCGCCTTGAAGAATGCGGCAGAACTGCCTGTGCGCGGGTTGGTGCTTTCCAGCATGTCTCCTGCTCTGATTCCGTTGGCAAGGCAAGCGCCCTATCCAATTTTACTTTTGGATGGTTTTGGCCGCCGCCCGATGAATGCTGCCGCGTTCAAGTTGCTCACCACCAACTTGAAAAGGGATGTTATATTAAATGCCGAAGCGGCCAATAGAACGCAAGGAACCCTGCCTGAACTGTTCTTGGCCCTGCCGTTTAACCAGGAGCCCCCGGAAGCGCCCGCATTCGAAACCTTTGCTCAAGGCCAGACAGTGCGTATCATTTCCATGCTCCACCCGGGTCGAATTGGAACATTGGTACACTTGCCGGAAGAATTAACGATACTTCCCAGTGGCGTCAGGGCGAAATCGTCCCGTGTGCGCCTGGAATCGGGCGAAGAAATTCTCGTTCCGCTCTCCAATCTTGAAGTACTGGGGTAAAATAAGGTTACTAATACGAGGAGAAGAACCATGTCCAATGCCTTCAGCTTTGATGACGATGAAGAAGAGACCCCTCCATTTGACGATCAGTCAACCGAAACAGAAATGCAGGATGATGAACCTGGGGAAGAGGGTGAATCAGGAAATCGCGCGTTTTATATTGTGGGGATTGTGCTTGGGGTGCTCTTTTTATGCACGCTGATCGGTGGCGCCGCCTATGCGCTCTGGGTTTTACCCGGACAGCAGGCCGCTCGTCTGGATGCCCAGAACACCCTGGTAGCGGTCAATACCGAAGCAGCAATTGTGGTAGCCCTGACCCAGGAAGTGATGAACTATACCCCCACTCTTCCGCCAACCGAAACGCCGACTCCGGTGCCAACCTTTACCCCGGTGCTGGTTGACCCCGCCACTGAAACGCCAGGGGCAGGCCTTGCGCCTCGTGATGCGAACGCTGATGCTACTGCCACTGTCGTGGCACTTAATACCGAGCTTGCCAACGCCCAATTAACGGTCACACTGATGCCCACCGTTACGGCGCTTTCAAACACCGGTTTTGCAGATGATGTTGGCTTGCCGGGGCTGTTTGTTGGCGCAATCGTGCTGGTTGCGGTGATTCTGTTAGTGCGTCGACTGCGCGAATCGCCCGCAAAACGATAAGCACAAATTCTTGCCTAAAAAAACTCCCCGAAAAAATCGGGGAGTTTTTTTATTAAACCACACTGGCTGCTATCTGTTGCCCGTAGGCCAGCAAATCTTTGACCATTTGTGGTGTCCGGCCTTCAGCATAGACCCTCAAGACCGGTTCTGTTCCAGACGGGCGGATGAGAAGCCAAGAATCGTCCGCCATGATGTATTTGACGCCATCCTTTTTAGAAACCTCAGCCACTGCCTGTTCGCCAATGGCTGCCGGGGCCTGGCTGACCAATAGCTCAGTCATCTCCGCTTTGGCAACCGGTCGGCTTAAACGAAGATCGGCGCGTTCATAGTAGGCCGGGCCAACATCATCCAGCAGTTCTTGTACCAGTTCGTGCAAAGTTTTGCGCGATTCGGCGATCAGCTCAACCAACAGCAAGCCCATGATGGGGCCGTCGCCCTCAGGAATGTGTCCCTTGAAAGACATGCCGCCAGATTCTTCACCCCCCAGCAGAATATCCTCGCTCATCATATAGTCAGAGATGTGGTTAAAGCCAACGGGTGTTTCATAGACGGTCAATCCATAACGTTTGGCCAAGCGATCGATCATGCGCGTGGTCGAAACGGTGCGCACAACAGCGCCGCCCAAACCTCGTTTTTCGACCAGGTATCGCAAGGCCAGCGCCATGATTTTATGCGGATCGACAAAATTTCCGCGCTCATCCATTGCGCCGACGCGGTCGGCGTCACCATCGGTGGCAATGCCAAAATTACCTAACCCTGCGCCTATTGCACCTTTCAGGGCGCCCAGATAGCGATCAATTGGCTCCGGGTGAACTCCGCCAAAGCCGGGGTTCATTTCTCCACGTATCTCGGTAATTTCGCAACCGCTACCGTGCAAGAAGGATTTTATCGTGCCTCGTCCTGAACCAAACATAGAGTCGACAACAAAGTTTTGCGGGTTTTCTGCGATGACATCGGTATTAATAAGTGTGCGCAAATGGTCGAAGTAAATCGGTAAAGGATTGAACTTTTGAATCAGTCCAAGTTCACGCGCCTTGTCAAAATCCATCAAGTTGGGGCCACGTGCGCGTTCCTCGTTGTCGTTGATATAAACTTCCACCCGGCGGCATTGTTCCGGTAGGGCTGATCCGCCATAGGCAGCCTTGAGTTTTACTCCATTGTAACGGGGAGCATTGTGCGAGGCCGTGATCATCACCCCCCCGGCAGCATGCAAATGTTTAATGGCATACGAGATGGCTGGTGTGGGTGAATCGGCTTGCGCCAGGTGGACGGTAAACCCATTGGCGGCCAATACGCGCGCCACGTCTGCCGCATAACGATCTGAAAGGAAGCGGGTATCGAAACCGACCACAAATTTTTTTTCTGCTACGCCAGCCTCCTTTTGCCAGTGCTCTGATGTGGCCGCGTCAGCAATAGCTTGAGCAACCATGCGTAGATTGGCAAACGTGAACGTGTCAGAAATAACGGCTCTCCAGCCGTCAGTTCCAAAGTGAATTGGCATTCTATTTCTCCGATTTTATAGTTTTAGGGTTGCGGAGTAGGTGTAACCACCAGGTTTTGTAATACCCACCCTTCGATAACCCGTATTGCAGTGGTGACTTTGACCCGAATCCAGATATTGCCATCTATTGTTACCGGTTCATCTGGCAGGATTTCGACCACATAGCCGTCCATGATGGTCGTGATGCCAGTACCTGCTGGTGTATTTCGAATGGTTGCTCCAAATTGGATGCGCCCATACGCTGTGGTGGGGATAACCACCAGTGTTGCACTCGGCCGGGATGTAGCGCTCGGCTGTGGGGTGATGGTTGCTGGTTCTGGCGACGGCGTTTCGGTAGCGGGAGCCAGACTGGGAGTTGCCGCTATAGGCGCGGTGGGGGTTGCCGTAAGCTCTGGTTGAATCTGGGGCTGGGGAACAGGCACCAGCGTTCCCAGTCCGGCAAATCCCACCACAATCATCAGGCTGACCAGGATAACCCCCGCGCCCCAGGCGTAGCCAATCGATTCAATGGGACGAAAGCCCATGTAATAGAAAATTGCCAATCCCAGCACAATGGACAGCGCAAGATGCACCAGGAAGACGGCCAGAGCCTGTGGCCAAAGACCGGGTGTGCCGTTGCCCAGGCCAAACCCTGCCGCGCTGATTGGCAGCAACAGTACATAGCTTAGAATCAGGCCAGGCAAAACGGGTTTGTCATCTTTTTGGCTGAAGAGAAGAACAAGGGTTATGGCACCAATCGCAGCCAGTAATAAGTCGGGCCACCATAGACGAGCGTGCAAATAGGCCTGGTCGAGCAGAATTGGCATGAAGATGCGCGAGGTCAGTCCGGCCAGCAAGCCGGTGAAAAATACAATCAGGATTGCAGTGAAAAAGCCACCCAGGGTTTGACCCAAAAAACGAGATTCACCGGTTGCTGCCGCCAGCGAAATACCCAGCCAGGGGGCGGGAAAGGGAGCCAGCACAACAGCCAATAAAAGGATGGCGGGGGCGTTGAGCAAATAGCCAATGCCCATTAACGACCCGGCGACAATGGCAAAAACGAAGAAGTCAAAGGTCGGCACAGCGCGTTGGGCCATATTTTCTAGGCGATCGGATACTTCTTCATCGCTGAGCCGTGAGAGAAGCGGCTGCCGCGAACGCCGCCTGCGTGTCGTAGTTCTTTCAAATTCTGGAAGCGGGGCAAAGCCCAGTTCTTCGATGTTGGCGCGGGCGCTGGCTTCGAGTGCTGAAAAATCAAATTCGGGAGACTCTTCTTCGTCGGTGCTTTTTTCGATCAGATCACCCAGAGATGTGCCTGGGTCATCCGGCAACGCGGATTCGATGGCCTCCCGCTGGTCGCTTTCATCTTGATTGGGAGAAGAATCCGCGCCGAAATCTTCTGACAGGTTAGGCTCTTCTTGGTCTTTTTTAGGCAGGTTGGGGTCTTCAACTGGAAGATTCATTTTCTCAAGCTCGCAATCAGGCGCAGGGGTTTTTCGAACAATTCGAGGGCTGTGTTGATATCAGGCATAACCAAGTCTGCTGCGAGCAAGGCTTCGGTGCTTAATCCCTCGGCTGAGATAACACAAATACTAAGCGCTGCTTCCTTGAGCATCAGGCTATCGTTTGCGCCTTGCCCAATTGCCACAACGTTTTCGCTCCCCAGGCTGCAAACATAATCCGCTTTTTGGGCAGCTTCATTGCCTGGCTGGATGCGGACAGCCTGCAAATTAAGTCGCTGGTCAATGTCCGCTTGTCTGCCGTGCGTGTCTGCTGTTAACAAGTGGATTTCAATCCGGTCACGCAAAGTTGCAATTCGACGTGCTACGCCGTCTATCAAAATACCATCCAGGGCCAGTGTTCCGTTAACATCCATAACCAGGTACTGCAATGTGAGAGTACCTCGCCCTGGAATGATTAATTCTATCATGCCCCAATTATAACAGGGGATTTTGAATTGGGTCTTGACATGGAACGAATGTTCGTGTATGATTTTATAGAACGTTTGAGCGGTTTATGCGCTTAAGGAGAAACCATGATGGTAAGAAAAAGCAAAGGTTTGAGTGACCGCCACATAAAAATCTTGAATTTTTTGGGCGAACATCAAGATAAGGGCTATCCACCCTCCATTCGCGAAATTGGCGAAGAGACGGGTATTTCGTCCACTTCAGTGGTTAATTATTATCTTGAACAACTCGAAAAATGGGGTTATATTGAGCGAGATCGACGGATTTCGCGCGGCGTAAGGGTTGTGCCGGAGCGTCTTAGTGAGGTTGCCCATCGTTTGGGTAATACCGCGCGGGCATCCGTTGTACAAGCGGTTAATATAGCCGCAGATCTGCTCAAAATTCCTCTTGCCGGTAGGATTGTCGCCAGCGCCCCTGCCCCTGTGCCAGCGTCCGACTTTGGTTATTATGACCAGGAGGCCAGTGTGGAAATTGCGCGCTCACTTTTACCGGTCAAGACAAAAACAGACGAGTTGTTTGCTCTTGAAGTTGAAGGCGACTCAATGATCGATGCAATGGTCAATGATGGAGATATCGTCATCATGCGCCGTATTGGCAGTAATGCTGAGGCTAAAAATGGCGAGATGGTTGCGGTATGGCTTCCTGAACGAGATGAAACCACGCTCAAATACTTCTATAAAGAAACCAACCGCTATCGCCTGCAACCGGCCAACCCCACCATGTCTCCAATTTACGTTGACAAACGTGAAAAATTGGAGATCAGGGGCAAGGTTGTGATGGTCATTCGAAAAGTCGCAACCACTGCCATGTAGGTTGCTCCTTGTTATACAACTCCCGGCCTTAAGCCGGGAGTTGTGCAAGACAACGATACAGCGAAACCATTGCAGAGCGGTTTCGCTGTATCGTTGTTCTTTTACAGTTCGCTTGCACGGCGGCTGATACGGTCTTTGACCCGCGCCATAAACTCAGCCATCGGAATGTTATTCAACTGGGCGCCGTCGCGCATACGCAGGGACACCACGCCGGCTTCGGCTTCATTTGCACCAATAACAACCATATACGGCACCTTCATCAACTGCGCCTGGCGGATTTTGCCATTCATGCGGTCTGTACCCAGGTCAGCACTGGCCCGCACCCCCTGCGCCTTGAGTTGGACCGCAATCTGGGATGCATACTCGTTCTGCCCGTCCGTGATCGGGATGACACGCACCTGTTCAGGCGCAAGCCAGACCGGGAAGGCCCCGGCGTAATGCTCGATCAGGAAGCCGATCATGCGTTCGTGCGTGCTGAGCGGCGCGCGGTGGATGCAAAGCGGAATTTCGTCCTGGCCTTCACGATTGACGAATTTCAGGTCAAAGCGCTCCGGCACGGCAAAATCGACCTGGTTCGTAGCCAGCGTGAACTCGCGGCCGATCGCGCTCCAGATCTGGACATCGATCTTCGGCCCGTAGAAAGCGGCTTCGTTCTGCACTTCGACAAACGGCACGCCGCCATTCTGCATCGCGCGGCGAACCATATCTTCGGTCTTCAGCCACAGCCGTTCGTTATCGACAAATTTCTTCCCCAAACCGGCCTTGCCATGCAGGGAGAGACGCATGACGTATTTGCCAATGTTGAAGAGTTCAAAATATTTTTTGTACAGGTCGATCACACCCATGAACTCGCTCTCGAACTGTTCTTCGGAACAGTAGATGTGGGCATCGTTCATCTGCATCGAGCGCACGCGCATCAACCCGAACAGTTCACCCGATTTCTCGTAGCGGTAACACGTCCCATACTCGGCCAGCCGGATGGGCAGCTCGCGGTACGAGCGCGGGCGGGCGCCGAAGATTTTGTGGTGCATCGGACAGTTCATCGGCTTGACGTAGTATTTCACGCCTTCCAATTCCATGGGCGGGTACATGCTCTCGGCGTAGTACGGCAGGTGACCGGAGCGGATAAACAGATCTTCCTTGGTCAGGTTGGGCGTGCGGACGCGCTGATAACCGGCATTGGATTCCATTTCCTTGGCCAGGTTTTCGAGTTCGTCGGCAATGATCGTCCCGTTTGGCATCCAGAGCGGCAGACCGGGGCCCACCTCATCGTCGAAGAAGAAGATTTCCAGTTCCTTGCCCAGCTTGCGGTGGTCGCGCTTCTTGGCTTCTTCCAGCATGAGCAGATATTGCTTGAGTTCATCCGGTTTTTGCCAGGCCGTGCCATAGATGCGTGTCAACATCTTGTTATTCTCATCGCCGCGCCAGTAGGCCCCGGCGATCGACATCAGCTTGATGGCGCTCGGGTTGATCTGGCGCGTGTTCTCCACGTGCGGCCCACGGCACAAATCCGTAAAGGTGTCGTGCTGGTAGATGGAGATGTCTGGCTTATCGTCCAACGGATTGCCATACTCGTCCAGGCCGCCTTTTTCAAGCCCGTCAATCAATTCCAACTTGTAGGGCTGGTCTTTAAAAACCTGACGGGCCTCATCTGCGGACAATACTTTTTTCTCAAAGACATGTCCGCCCGAGATAATCTGGCGCATGCGCTTTTCGATTTTTTCCAGGTCTTCAGCAGTGATCGGCGCGGGCAGTTCAAAATCGTAATAAAAACCATTCTCAACCGGCGGGCCAATGGTGTACTTGGTCTCCGGGTAAAACTCCAGCACCGCCTGCGCCATGACATGCGCAGCAGAATGGCGAATCTTATAGAGTTGTGAATCTTCATATCGGTCAGACATTCGTACCTCCTTCATAGAAAACAAAAACTCCCGCACCCATTCGGGGCGAGAGGTAATTACACTTCACGCGATTCCACCCGATTTATTCTTCGACTGAGGGTTTCAACAAGCCCAACCCTGCGCTCAGAATATCTCTTAGGCCAATAACGGAGCCAGCCGTCTTCCTTACTTGGTTTTCACGAAATTACGAAAACTGTTCTGTTCAACACTCACGGGTGGTTTTCAACGGTTTTGGCCGGAGCAGGCTCTCAATCTATGGCCTTGCTCTCCCTGTCAGCAATTTCCCGTTTACTCGTCCCGGTCTTCGTGTTTAGATATTATTTTGTGGGCGGAATAGGACTCGAACCTACGACCTTTGCGATGTCAACGCAATGCTCTAACCAACTGAGCTACCCGCCCGAAAGCAGAGCGATATTATAACAAGGGTAACTTGAAATTACAAGGAGAGAGCCGGTCTTTTTCAAAACCGGCCCTCACTACTGCCTAGGCCTTCTTCAAAACCGGTAAGCCGTTGGCCGTTTCTGCAACCTGGTAGCCGGCCGGGACGGCATCCAAAACGCCTGCTTTCTGCTCTTTCGAGAAGAAGTACAGAGTTTGGGTTTTGCCACTCTTCAAAAGCGTGGCCTTGGAGTGTAAGAAATAAGTCACACCGCGGGAATTTTTGAAACTAAAAGCCATGGTTTCCTCCTTAGGAAATTAAACTCCGCAAATTTTGAGATACAACTATGCGGAACACAGGATGTAATTATAACCCTCTTGGCCTAAAAAACAAAACCCTTGCGGTATAATCTCGGTGCTATGACTGAGAAACGGCCTGAAGATTTATCCGTAGAAGAACTTCGCCGCTTGTTGCTCGATAAACGCCGTGTCACACGTCACGACCGCTTGGAGCGATTCCGCAGCACAGGGCGGGTAATTTCACTGGCAATTGAAACCCCTGAAAATCCGGTGACAGACGAACTCGATCCGGGACGCGTCGTTGAGACTCCGGAAGGCGAATCTCAGCCTGCCTTGCGCAGTCCGCGCCGGGTTTTCCTGGATCGGCTCCTGTTGGGCATCGAAATTCTGGCCGTGATCGGTTTCATCGGTATTGGTCTGGCTTTTTTTGGCATGATGCGCACACTGAATCAGGAAGTAGTTGCCTCCATCCAGCAACCTACTGCCCAGGCCACCGCGCTGATCACCGCCGTCGTGCTGCCCTCCGGCCACACCCCGCCAAATGCGGAAGGCGGCGCACAGCCCAACGAAGCTGAAATCCCTGAGCACTTGCGCCCGCTTGTTCAAGCCATCGCCAATATCCCCATTCCAACACCCGGCCCGGCCCAGGCCATCCGCATCCAGATTCCCGCCATCGGCGTGGATGCGCCCATCGTTCAGGGTGACGGTTTTGAACAACTCAAAAAGGGAGTCGGCCAGTTTATCGGCAGCCCGAACCCGGGAGAGAACGGCAATGTTGTCCTTTCGGCGCATAACGATATTTTCGGTGAAATCTTCCGCGAACTGGATAAGCTCCAGCCCGGCGATGTCGTCATCGTCTACACCAACCAGCGCCAGTACACTTACATTGTCACCGGCACTCAGGTTGTCGAGCCGACCCGTGTCGAGGTCATGGCGCCGACCCCCAACCCAACGGTAACACTCATCTCGTGTTATCCTTATCTCATCGATAACCAGCGGATCGTCGTTTCCGCCGCGTTACAAAACCCTTAGGAGCAAGAAATGGCAAAGAAAACCACCTTCAAAAGCACCACCGCCGCAGAATTCAACCCCGACTACGGCCCGGTCCGCAAAGACCTTAAGCGCATCGGTATCCTGGCTGGCACGTTTTTCGTCATCCTGGTTACGCTTTCGTTCTTCCTGCGCTAAAAGCGTCACTGCAAAACGTCAAGTCGCCAAGTAGTATCGTGGACGCCAAAAAACAAAACCCTGGCGCACCCGGTAAGCTTGGCGACTTGACGTTAAAAAGACCCTAAAATGACTGAAAAACCGATCCAACTGACCCTTACTGCCCAGACCTATGGCGGCGAAGCCATTGGGCGCTACAACGGCAAGGCTGTCTTTGTGCCTTTTGCCCTGCCCGGTGAAATCGTGCGCGCCCGCATCGTCGAAGAACGCAAAAACTTTTCGCGCGCCGAACTGCTTGAAGTTGTCAAAGCCTCGCCGGAACGCATCGCACCCAAATGCCCTCATTACACGCGCTGCGGCGGATGCCACTATCAGCACCTGGCCTACGCCGACCAACTCACCGCCAAAACCGAAATCCTGCGCGACCAACTGAGCCGGATCGGCAAAATCGCCAACCCGCCGGTCAAACAGATCGTCGCCTCGCCCCTCGAGTGGAATTATCGCAACAACATCCAATTTCACCTGGACGAGAATGCGAAACTGGGATTTATCTCAGCGGTGGCCGACCCCGCGCAGCCCGACTCCACCTTGAGCGTGCTGCCGATCAGCGAATGCCACCTGCCCGAAGCCGCGCTCAACGAACTGTGGCCGACTCTCGAGTTTGAGCCGGGTGCGCCCATCGAGCGTGTCTCGCTGCGCGCCGGGGATGAGTTAATGCTGATCCTCGAGTCTGACCAGGTCGAAACGCCCGAAATGGAACTCGAGAGCGATATCTCGGTTGTTCATCTGCTGGAAGATGACACGATCATCATGGCCGGGGACGATTACATCATCATCGAAGTGCTTGGCAAACCCTTCAAAGTCTCGGCGGCCTCGTTTTTCCAGGTCAATACGGTCATGGCCGCCAAAATGGTCGAACACCTGCTGGCGGTCTTGCCCGTTTCGCAAAAAACAACCCTGCTCGATGTCTACTGCGGAGTCGGCCTGTTCAGTGCCTTCTTCGCGCCCAGGGTCAAAAAAGTGATCGGCATCGAACTTGCGACCTCCTCCTGCGAGGATTTCGGTGTTAATCTCGATGAATTCGAGAACGTCGAGCTGTATGAAGCCTTCGCTGAAGAAGTATTACCTGAACTCAAAGAGTACGCCGACATCGTCATCCTCGACCCGCCGCGCGCCGGGCTGGACAGGGCTGTCATCGATGCCCTGATCCAAATCCGCCCTGAAACCATTGCCTACGTCTCCTGCGACCCGGCCACCCTGGCGCGGGATGCGGCCCGCCTGATCGCTGGCGGCTACCGGCTGAAACAGGTCACACCCTTCGACTTGTTCCCGCAAACCTATCACATCGAAAGTATCAGCATCTTCGAAAGTTAATGTTCCCGCTTTCCGACTCGTCCATCCTGATCAAACTTGGCGATGCCATCGACCCGTTCATTAACCAGCGGGTGCATGCGCTGGCAGCCCAGTTGAACCTGAATCCGCTCGAGGGCGTCAGCGAAACTGTCCCTGGCTACGCCTCGCTCGTGATCCACTACGACCCGCTCGTGCGCAGCCAGGCCGAAATAACGGACTGGCTCTCGGCCCAACTCGACTCAAACGCCGAGTCCGCCCTGCGCCCGCCGCGACGGATTGAAATCCCCGTTATTTACAGTGGCCCGGACCTGGCTTTCGTGGCCGAACACTGCCATTTGAAAGTGGCAGATGTGATCCGCATCCACAGCGGGACAGAATATACGGTTTATATGATGGGATTCATGCCGGGCTTCCCCTACCTGGGGAAACTTCCAGAATCGCTGGTCGCGCCGCGCCTGGCAACACCGCGTAGTCACGTCCCGGCGGGTTCGGTGGCGATTGCGGGCGGGCAAACCGGCATTTACCCGGTCGATTCGCCGGGCGGCTGGCAGTTGATTGGGCAGACATCCCTGGCGCTTTATGACGCGCGCCGCGAGCCACCCTTCCTGCTTGCCCCGGGAGACACGGTGCGCTTTATCCCTGAGCAGAGCGGAGCGTAGTCGAAGGCGATATATGCTCGAAGTCATCGAACCCGCCCTGCTGACCACCGTTCAAGATGCCGGCCGCCGCGGCTGGCAGGCTTTTGGCGTCCCGCTCAGCGGGCCAATGGACGCCCTGGCCCATCGCGCGGCCAACCTGCTCGTCAACAACCCGCCCGAGGCGGCCGCAGTCGAGATCGGCATGACTTCGGCTGCTTTTTACGCCCACAACGACTGCCTGGTTGCCGCCTGCGGGGCAGGTTTCAGGCTGTGGGTGGGCAAATGGCAGTTGCCGCTGTGGACTTCGGTTTATGTCCGCGCCGGGAGCACGATCTCGCTCGAAAAAGCGGGGGAGGGCAACTGGCTCACGCTCGCCGTTCACGGCGGGATACAGACTCCGCCTGCGCTTGGCTCCCGCGCCACGACCCTGCGCGCCACGCTGACAGGGCAACCTGCCCGCCCGCTCCAGGCGGACGATATATTGCCAATTGGGTCAGGCAGGGCCTTCCTGCCCGGCCTGGCGGCACGCAAGCTGGCTTCAGCGCCGATTGGCTACAGCCTTAATCCCATCATCCGTGTTATTCCCGGCCCGCAGTGGGATTGGTTCGCAGCCGAGTCGATCACTACTTTTTTCAGATCAACCTATCGCATTTCGTCTACGTCAGACCGGGCGGGTTTTCGCTTAAACGGGCCGCTACTGCAACGGGCCAGAAAAGGGGAGCTGATCTCGGAAGGCATGGCGCGCGGCTGCATCCAGGTCCCGGCCGATGGGCAACCGATCGTCATGCAGGCCGATTGCCCCACAACGGGCGGCTACCCCAAGATCGCTTCTGTGATTGCCGCCGACCAGCCGCTGCTTGCTCAAACCCCGCTCGGAAGCGGACAGGTCCGCTTCGTCGAAACCAGCGTCGAAGAAGCCCAGGCCAGCTACCGGCAGTTGATCCACGAACTGGAAACCCAAATCCGACAAACCCAGACTCAGGATGATTATCTCTGGGCAGGATTCTAACTTTCTCAAACCTAAAAAAAACATGACAAACATTGACCTGAACTGCGACCTTGGCGAATCGTTTGGCAATTACAGCCTCGGCAATGACGCCGGCATCATGCCCTTTATCACCTCCGCCAATATCGCCTGCGGGTTTCACGCCGGCGACCCGCTCGTGATGCAAGCCACCCTCCGGCTGGCAAAGCAGCACGGGGTGGCGATCGGCGCACACCCCGGCTGGCCCGACCTGCAAGGTTTTGGGCGGCGCGAGATGAACGTCAGCCCGGCGGAGGCTGAGGCGCTGCTGTTGTATCAAATCGGAGCTCTGGCGGCTTTTGCAAAAGCCGATGGTGTTGAACTGCGGCATGTCAAACCCCACGGAGCGCTCTACAATCAGGCCGCAACCGATGCCGCTTTGGCGGAAGCAGTTGCCAGGGCGGTCAAACGCTTCAGCGTGGAGCTGGTCCTGGTCGGGCTGGCAGGCTGCGGGTTGCTCGATGCAGGGCGGGCAATCGGCCTGACGGTGGCCGGCGAAGCCTTCCCCGACCGGGGGTACAATCCCGACGGCACTTTAATGTCCCGCAAATTGCCCGGCGCGCTGCTGACCGATCCACAGGCAGTGGCTGCCAATGCCCTGCGCCTGGCGCACGAGGGAATCCGCTTTGGCGAGCGGGTGATTCTCCCGGACACACTTTGCCTGCACGGCGACCATCCGGATTCGGTTGAGAATGCGCGCCTGGTACACCGGGCTTTATTTTCGTGAAAGTTGTATAATATCGGTATCAACAGAATTCACCAAGGAGGCGAGCATGAAACATGAACAGGCCAAATTTCGCGGCGCGCGCAATGCAGAGATTTTCCAGCAAAGCTGGCTGCCAGACGGGGAAGTGAAAGCGGTTCTCCTGGTGGTGCATGGGCTGGGCGAACATAGCGGGCGTTACATGAACCTGGTCAACCATTTTGTGCCGTTGGGCTATGCGGTTTATGCGCTTGACCATTTCGGGCATGGAAATTCAGAGGGAACGCGGGTCTTTGTCGAGCGCTTTGCCGATTTCACCGATACACTGAAGATCTATTTTGACCAGGTTCGCGCCTGGCAACCCGGCAAGCAGGTTTTCATGGTGGCGCACAGTATGGGCGGCCTGATCGGTTGCTCTTACCTGCTCGACCATCAGGATGAACTGGCGGGAGCGGTCATCTCGGCCCCGGCCATCAAAATCTCTGACGATATTTCGCCGCTGACCATGACAGCCGGCAAGGCTTTCTCGGTGATTGCGCCCAAGTTGGGCATCCTAGCGCTGGATGCAACTGCGGTTTCGAGTGACCCGGCAGTGGTCAAGGCTTATATCGACGATCCGCTGGTTTACAACGGCAAAGTGACCGCCCGCCTGGCAGCAGAAATGCTGGGCGCGATGCAGCACGTAACGAGCGAGGTGGGCACCATTCACCTGCCGCTCTTGATCGTGCAGGGCACTGCCGACCGCCTGGTGGACCCGAGCGGGGCAAAGATGCTGTACGAACAATCGGCTTCGCCCGATAAAACCCACAAAGTCTACGAAGGGTTTTATCATGAGGTGATGAACGAACCCGGCCGCGCCCAGGTACTGACCGATATCCAGACCTGGCTGGAAAAACACCTCGTCGCCTGAAAAAAGCCAACAACCGATTAAATCAAAAACGCCAGAAAAATCTTCCGGCGTTTTTTGTTGTCGCTATTGCCAGGTTTATCTCAGGCGCGGGTCGAGCGCATCGCGCAGGCCGTCGCCGAGCAGATTGAAGGCCAGCACCGTTAGCATGATCGCAAAACCGGGGAAGAAAACCAGGTGTGGAGCGGTGAAAACCTGGTTACGCTCCGAACCAAGCATCGCGCCCCATTCGGGGGTTGGCGGTTGCGCGCCCAGGCCGAGGAACGACAAAGCTGCCGCGTCGAGAATGGCGGTCGCAATGCCGAGCGTCCCCTGGACGATGAGCGGGGTCAGGGCATTGGGCATGATGCGGATAAACAGGATCTGGAAGGTTCCGCCGCCCAGAGCACGGGTGACAGAAACATAGTCCATCTCGCGCACGGAGAGTACGCTGGCGCGCACTACGCGGGCATAGGCCGGGATAGAGACAATACCGATCGCCAGCAGAGCGTTGATCAGCCCGGGGCCAAGCACCGTCACGATAGCGATGGCAAGCAAAAGCGAGGGGAAGGCCAGCAGAACATCCATGACGCGCATGATCGTGTTGTCGATCCAGCCGCCAAAATAGCCGCCCAATGCGCCCAGAACGGTGCCGATGATGATCGCGAAGGTAACGGTTGAGAAACCAACGATCAGGCTCAGGCGCGTTCCAAAGAGCAGGCGGCTGAACTGATCGCGGACGTTGCCGTCGATGCCCATAATGTGCTGGGGCTGTTCTTGCGGACAGCCAAACAGGTGAATACACGGCGCTTCACGCATTTTGACATCTTCAATACCGATCAAAACCTGCAAGGGGTCATAAGGCGCAATCCACTGGGCGGTCAGGGCAATCACAATCAAAGCCAGGATGATGCCAATTCCTACCAGGGATGATTTGCGTTTAAAAAGCCGCTTCCAGGTGATGCTCCACAAGCTGACAGATTCGAGCGAAATCGCTTCGGCATCCAGTTTTGCTACAGTTGGGGTTATTTGGTTTGTCATGGTTAATTCAGGCGAATGCGCGGGTCAATATAAGCGTAGGAAATATCTACAAGCAGGTTGAGCACCACAAAAAAGACAGCAATGACAATCGTGAAGCCTTGTATGATGGCATAATCACGCGCCGTAATGCCTTCGTACAGGATGCGTCCAACCCCTGAAAGCCCAAAAATGGTTTCGGTCAAGACCGCGCCGCCGAGCAAAGTGCCAAGCGAAAGGCCAAGAACCGTTGTAATCGGCAAAAGCGCGTTCCGAAAAGCGTGCTTCATAATAACCTTGTTATATCGAACACCTTTGGCGCGCGCCGTGCGGACGTAATCCTGACCGAGCACTTCGAGCATCGCGGAACGTGTCATACGGGCAATCAAGGCCATCGGAATGGTTCCAAGGGCAACCGAGGGGAGGATCAGGTGGCGAACGGAGTCGCGCAGGAGTTCCCAGTTACCGGTCAGGAGCGAGTTGAGAATGTTCAATCTGCCAATAAATTCAGCCAGGCTGCGTAGAATTCCAGATTCGGGCAGGGTTAACTTCCAGGCAATGTAAAATGCTGTGGTATCCATCCCCGCGCTGACCCGGCCAGAGGGAGGCAGCCACAAAAACGTGTCTTTAAATAGAAGGGAAAAAACAAAGGCCAGCATCAGCCCCAGCCAGAAAACCGGCATGGAAACGCCGATATTGGCCCATACCATGGTTACAACGTCGACCCATGAATTATGACGTATGGCAGAAATGATTCCCAGCGGAATCCCCACCAACATACTAAGAAACAAAGCTGAAAAACTTAATTCAACCGTGGTGGGCAGGCGCTCGCCAAGGATACGCGTAACGGGTTGGCTGAAACGTATGGAATTGCCGAAGTCGCCCCTGGCAACATCTTTCATGTAAATAAAGAATTGTTCGTGGATGGGCTTGTCAAGTCCCTTCTCGCGCATGAAACGTTCACATGTGGTCGCGGTAGCTTTTTCGCCAAGCATGGCGCGACAAGGGTCGCCGGGGATCATGCGAGCCAGCGCAAAGGTAACCAACAAAATGCCAAGCAGAACAGGAATGGAAGACAATAAGCGGCGCAGGATATATTGCAGCATCATGAGCGGGCGACTCCTTTTTTGTGAACACGGGATGGCGGGCATTCCGCCATCCCGTGTTTGAACCACAGAGCGAGTAAATCTTACCAAACTACTCGGCGGCAGGGGGCTCGTTCATCAGGCCCCACAAGTAGCCATAGTAATCCCAAACGTTGGTGTTGCCCTTGTGCAGGGGCGAGGTGACATCCAGACCCATGGTGAAGGTCGTGACCACATCGTTGGCATCAAAGGTCGTTCCATCGTGGAATTTGACACCCTGACGCAGGGTGCAGGTCCAGACAGAC
Source organism: Anaerolineae bacterium (assembly GCA_022013685.1). Classification (GTDB taxonomy): domain Bacteria; phylum Chloroflexota; class Anaerolineae; order Anaerolineales; family Villigracilaceae; genus UBA8950. The sequence goes on along the minus strand of JAKLPV010000070.1, from coordinate 21,690 downwards.
AGGTCTTCGTTCGGGGCGCAGACTTCAGCCAGCATCGGCACAACAGCGGTGCCGTTGACTTCGTAGCCATAGAGAGCTTCCATGACCTGGTCACAAGCGCGCAGCGATTCGCCATCGGTTTCATCAGCGCAGAACAGGCTGATGGGTTCGGCGTTCTGCATGAAGACAAACACATCACGGCCACCGGGGTCAGAGACAGCGAACTGCTCATTGGTCAGCGGGCTGGCCTGCGGGACGGTCACATCATTGCGATAAGCCGTGCCGGAACCACCATGGGCAACAGCCACCATCGGAACCAGTTCACGAATGGCGTTGTTGGCTTCAACATACAGAGGTTCAGCCACCTTGGGATCAGCGATCTTGGAAGCCTCTTCCAGCTTCTCGTAAATCTCAGGTAAGGCGTCGCCAAATTGCGGGTTGGTTGCGCCAAAGTGGAAATCGAGGAAGTTGGTGATATGCGGATAATCCGCGCCCCAACCAAGGAAGTACAGGCCGTCCAACTGGCCGGTGTTCGAGGCTTCGATGAATGCACCAGACTCCATCACAACGATTTCAGCATCGATGTTCAGGTTTTCCTTCAACTGGGCCTGGACATCCTGGGCTACATTGGGAACCTGGGGCAGGTAACCGCGCACAACATCGCGATAGTAAATCTTGGTCGCAAAGCCATCCGGGAAGCCGGCTTCAGCCAGCAGTTCACGGCCCTTGGCGGCGTCAAACTCATACCAGGCATCACCCACACAGCCGTTCGGGATGGCGCAGGGTGTGAAGTGGGAAGCGGTTTCTGAACCAGCCGGGTAGAAATTATCCACGATACGCTGGCGGTCAATGCCATAGGCAATCGCCTGGCGAACTTTGACATTGTCCCATGGGGCAAAGGTGTTGGTCATGCCAATGTAGAAAATGTTGAGAGCTTCGCGTTCGACCAGGGTCAGGTTCGAATCGGCGCGCACAACATCGAAGTCGGACGGGCCGAGATTGTCGATACCATCCACTGTACCGGATTGCAGTTCGAGCAAGCGGGCTGCGGCTTCAGACTGCCAGCGCAGGACCAGAGTCTTGGCGATAGGCTGTTCGCCCCAGTAATCAGGGAAGGCTGTGAAGTTGACGCTATCACCGCGTTTCCATTCGGAAACCATGTAGGGGCCAGTGCCAACGGGCTTTTCGAGGCCTTCGCTGGTGCGGGTTTCCTCACCCAGGGTGCGCTCAATCCATTCTTCAGGATAGATGGCGAAGGGGCTGAAAGCGATTTTGGAAAGGAAAGCCGGGTCAGACTGGCACAGCGTGAAGGTCACGGTGTGCTCGTCAGTGGCGACAACCGACTTGATAATGCCGGTCGATTCGCAATCAGCCGCCGCAAGTGACTTGGGCTCAAAAGGCCCGGCCGCTACTTCTTCTTCAGGGCCAGCGCCAGGATCGGCAGCGCCGCAGGCAGCCAGCAACATACTGGCTACCATAAGCAGGGACAACAAAACAAGAATTTTACTTTTCACGTTTCTCCTCCTTAGAGAGTGGTGATGGTTTGGATGAACCTGAAATGTCAAACATTTGCGCGCTTTCTCAGGTTCATCCGGTTGGGCGAAAAGCGCGCATACAAATTATACAGCAAATCAGTCTGATTTCGAAATCCAGGATTGCTTAAGCCGTACCTGGCGCGGGTCACTCGGCCAGATTCCGGGCAGGCGCAGGCCGCAAGTCATGCACCGTCCTGAGCCATCCAGGTGATACTCGCGCACTTCATAATGCCTGCGTCGAATTAGCGCCCGCCCACAGCCCGCGCAAAAGGTATCTTCGTATTCCCCCACCCGTCCCGGCAGGTTGCCCGCATAGATGTAACGAAGCCCAGCCTCGCGCCCAATATCAGCAGCACGCACCAGGCTTTCGGGCGGAGTGAAATCGCGAGCGGTCATCTGGTAATCGGGGTGAAAAGCGCTGACATGCCAGGGAATATCAGGCGAGACCCCGGCCAGGAAGCGAGCCGTGTCCCAAAATTCTTCGTTGCTGTCGTTCAGTCCCGGCACAACCAGAGTCACCACCTCCACCCACAGGCCGAGAGCGTGGGCCTGTTCGATGGTTGCCAGCACATGCTTGAGCGCGCCGCCCAACTGGCGATAGGTCTCCTGGCGCATGGACTTCAAATCCACCTTGTAGGCATCGAGATAAGGCAGCAGGTAAGCCAGCGCTTCAGGTGTGGCGTTGCCGTTCGAGACAAAGGCACATTTCAATCCGGATTCCCTGGCCTTCTGGAAAACATCCACCGCCCACTCGGATGTGATCAGCGGCTCGTTGTAAGACGAGACCAATGCGTCCGCCCCGATACGCCGCGCTGTTTCTACAATTTCTTCGGGCGTTACCTGGCGGACGAGGTTGGCTGCCGCGTCTGAAGCCGGATTGCGTAAAGCCTGCGAGGTCAGCCAGTTCTGACAATAACCGCACTTGAAGTCACAACCGAGCATGCCAAAGGTCAGTGCAATTGCGCCGGGTAAAACGTGCGAAAAGGGTTTCTTCTCAATTGGATCGGCTTGCAGGGCGGCCACATAACCCCAGGGTACGCGCAGCGAATCACCATCGTTGAAGCGCACCTGGCAAACTCCGCGTTTGCCAGGCTTGATGATGCAGCGATGCCCGCAGGCCAGGCAGCGTACTGCGTTATTCCCCAAACGCTCAACCAGTTGGGCCGGGCGGGTCATCGAATCGAGAAACGCAGCAACATTTTTCATAATTTTCCTTTGGCGCGGCGTGCGCCCAGAATGGGTATAATCGCGCCATGCTTACCGTTGTCATTCAAGCAGGCGGACAATCTTCGCGCATGGGGCGCGACAAAGCCCTGCTCCCGTTTCTCGGCCAACCGCTCATCACGCGCCTTGTCGCGCGCCTGACGCCGATCGCCGCTGAAATTCTCATCACCACCAACCGCCCCGCTGACTACGCCTTTCTGGGTCTGCCACTTTTTACCGACAAAATCACAGACCGGGGCGCGTTGGGCGGGTTGTACACCGCTATCGAAGCAGCCAGCCAGCCACGGGTGGCGGTCGTGGCCTGCGACATGCCCTTCGCCAGCCCAGCCCTGCTCCAATTCCAGAGCAGGCTGTTCGAGGCCGAATCCGTAGACGTGGTTATTCCGCGAAGGGAGGCGGGCTATGAACCGCTCCACGCCGTTTATCGCCGCGCAGCCTGCCTGCCTGCCATCGAGCAAGCCCTCCAGGCCAAACAGTGGAAGGTTATTTCGTGGTTCCCGAGCGTCAGGGTGCGCCCGTTGAGCGCAGATGAACTGGCGCAGCACGATCCGCGCGGCCTGGCCTTTGTCAACGTCAATACACCCGAGGAATTTTCCCAGGCTGAGAACCTGGCGCGCCAGTTCAATGACTCACGGCCTATTTGACGATCAGGACCGGGCAATCGGCGTGCTGCACTACTTTCTGGCTCTGGCTTCCGAGCAGCAGGCCGGTAAACTGTCCCAGCCCGCGCGACCCCATTACGATCAGGTCGCATGCGCGGGTTTTGGCAACATCCAGAATAGCTTCGGCGGGCGGACCTTGCAAGACTTCACTGTTCACTTCTCCTGGTATTTCCCCCAAAATTTCCAGCGTTCTTGCCAGGTACTTATCGGCTTCCTTCAACTGCGCGTCCAGGATGATTTGGAAATTCGGCTCGCCCAGGTAGGGCGGGACAGGGTCATAAGCAGCTACCAGCCTGAGCGAGGCTTTGTGGCAGCGCGCCAATTCGGCGGCGATGTGGGCGGCGCGAATGGCATGTTCTGAGCCATCTACGGCAAGCAAGATGTTTGTAAACATGATGCCTCCTTTCGCATGTGCTTGCTACAACTCCAGTATACAGAATTTGGCGGCTTGATTCAAACTCAAAATCCCACCCTGTCAGGCCCAAGCAGGTTAACATAATGCCCGTGGTCACAAATGCGGAGCATGATATTGCGTGCTCATGCTCTTATAAAAAGCGCAACACCGTGCTGCGCATTGTAACCGGGGCAGGTATAAACAGCAGCTATTGCGAACCCGGCGCTCTTCTGCCGGATGAAGCATTTACTTATCATGTGGAGATTGCCGCGCCGCAAAAAAGCTGCGGCTCGCAATGACATTCCCTTCTTTGAGAAAGCCATGCACATAATGAAGTTGCCTCTTGACAAAATTTTCAATCGGCATAGAATTGGGCGCAATGTCTACACAACACCATCGTACCAGGGAAAGAATTTGTCATAAACTTATTGGTGGAACAGGTGTTTCTGTTTTTCGAGAGTCAGAGAGTCGCTTTTAGCGGCTCTCTTTTTTTGCCATCATATCAGATCAAGAGGAGAATGCAATGTCTGCAAAATCAAAACCCATAACCAAATCCACCGTCATGGGCTTCCTGCCCGCTGACACCCCGCCCTGGGGCGCCATGATTTCGCTCGGCTTCCAACAGGTGCTGACGATGTTCCCCGCCACCGTGCTGGTCGCCATCCTGACCAAGTTCGATGTCGGCGTCACCTTGCTGGCCAGCGGCATCGGCACGATCATCGCCCTGCTGGTTTCCCAGCGCAAAATCCCGATGTACTACGGCTCATCGTTTTCATATATCGCTGTCGTTGTGACCGCAATGAGCCTGTACGCGGGCGACTGCTTTAGCGACCCAACCACCGTTTATTGCCCTGAAGGCGTGCGCCTGGTACAGGTCGGCATCATCGGCACGGGTATCGTCAATATCCTGGTCGGTCTGCTGATCATGCGCCTCGGCAAAGCCGCGCTTGACCGCGTCCTGCCTCCCATCGTGACCGGTTCAATGGCTGTCGTGATCGGGGTGGCCCTCTCCGGTGCAGCTCTCGGCATGGCCGGAGCCAACTGGCTGGTTGCCTTCGTTACCCTGATCGCCACCATCCTGTTCTCGGTCTACCTGCGCGGCAAAGGCTTGCTCGGGATGCTGCCAATTTTGTTTGGCGCGTTGTTCGGCTATGCCGTTTCCGCTGCGCTCGGTATTATCGATTACAGCGCCATCACCAACGCCGAATGGATCCGCATGCCCGCCATCACCTTCCCGGCCTTCACCGATCCCAACGCCTGGGGTCTGGTTGTCAGCATCGCCCTGATCGCCATCGCCACCATCCCCGAAAGCACAGCCCACCTGTACCAGATGAGCCTGTACATTGATGAACTGGCCCACGAACTCGGTAAGAAACCGCTCAATATCAAAGAAATGATCGGCCTGAACCTGGTCGCGGATGGCACCGACGACATGATCGTCGGTTTCCTGGGCGGCGCAGCGGGCACCAATTATGGTGAAAACAACTCGCTGATGGCCATTACGCGCAACTACTCCGTTCCCGTCCTGATGACTGCTGGCGTAATCGCCATCCTGCTCGGTTTCGTTGGCAAACTGGCCGGCCTCGTCAACAGTATCCCGGTCGCAGTGACCGGCGGCCTGGCCATCTATCTGTTCGGTGTGATCGGCATGCAAGGTGTCGCCCTGATCCAGTCTGAGAAAGTCAACCTGTTCGACCCGAAGAACCTGGCCATTGGCGCGATCATCCTCGTTACCGGCATCGGCGGCAACCTGGCCCTGCCCTCCGGTTTGTTCCCCTTCATCGTCCCCGTGCTCTTCCCGGCGGGCATCCCGGCCATCGTTTTTGCCGCAATCCTGGGCATCCTGGTCAGCCTGGTTTTCGCAATCTTCAAACCGGCAGAATAAAACAAAGCCACAAAATGCTATACTGGGGATTGGGAGCGGATTCGTTCCCAATCCCTTTTTGTTTCGATAAGCTTTCACCCCTGCAAAATTTTTCCTCCGCGCGGCACCCCACCCGATGCCTGATTCCGCTCAATCGAAATTCCTAACCTTCAAGATTCACCTTTCAACCTCCGACCATGATCAAACTCCCCGGCTTAATCGACCCCCACGTTCACCTGCGCGAACCCGGCGCAACCCACAAAGAAGACTACGACACCGGCACGGCCTCGGCCCTGGCTGGCGGCGTGACGATGGTGCTGGCCATGCCCAACACCAAACCGCCCATTTTCGACCAGGCCACCCTCAGCGCTGTGCTGGCGACCGCAAAAACCAAAGCCCGTTGCGATTACGCCCAATACATCGGCGCCGGTCCGGAGAATGCCGCCGAAGTCGCCCGCCTAGCCTCACAGGCCGCCGCCCTGAAAATGTACCTGGACTCAACCTTCGGCCAACTGCGCCTCGACGATATGACCCTGTGGATGGAGCACTTCCGTCTGTGGCCGGATGCGACGCCGATCGTGACCCACTCCGAAAGCCGCAGCATGGCCGCCGCGATCTGGATGGCGCAACTGTTCGACAAACCGATCCATATTGCGCACATCTCGCTGCGAGAAGAAGTCCTGCTGATCAAGGAAGCCAAAGCGCGCGGAATCAAAGTCACCTGCGAGGTTTGCCCGCATCACCTGTTCCTGGCCGATGGCGGAATCCCGCTTGCCCCGGCTGGCTGTGATTGCTGCTCCGGCGGCCTTTCCGGCGGGCGGGCCGAAGTCCGCCCGCGCCTGGCCACGAAAGCCGATGTGGATGCGCTCTGGGCCAACCTGGATGTGATCGACTGCTTCGCCACCGACCACGCCCCGCACACCCTCGCCGAAAAAGACGGCGAAAATCCCCCGCCCGGTTTTCCCGGTCTGGAAACGCTCCTGCCGCTGCTGCTGACTGCCGTCAGCGAGGGACGCCTGACGATCGATCAGATCATCGAAAAATCGGTCACCAACCCGCGCCGCATCTTCAAACTGCCCGAACAGCCCGAAACCTGGGTCGAAGTGGATGAGAATGCTCGCTACGAGATCCGCGCCGCAGAAATGCACTCGCGCTGCGGCTGGACCCCCTTCGAGGGCTGGCAGGTCAAAGGCCGCGTCACGCGCGTTGTCCTGCGCGGACAGGAAGCCTATAAAGATGGAAAAATCCTGGCTGAGCCGGGATTTGGAGTCAATATAAGAGGTTAATTTTGTGATATAACGAAAGTATGAGAACTGAATTCACCGAACGAAAAGGCAAATTAAAAGATTTGGACAGGTCTTTTGACCTGCAATTCTGGCAATCCCAGCCGGCCAAGGCCCGTTTTGATGCCACATGGGAAATAATCGTCCATTATATGAAAGTCAAGGGACTCGATGTTCGTCAACTCAGACTTCAGCGATCTGTTACAAATTTTCAACGACAACCGCGTTAAATATTTGGTAATTGGTGGCTACGCCGTCATCCAATACGGTGAGCCTCGTTTTACCAAAGATCTTGATCTTTGGATTAGTACAGATACTGCCAATGCCGAAGCGGTTTATAAATCTCTAAAAGAATTTGGTGCGCCATTAACAGAGATGAGCGTTGATGATTTTTCTGAAGAAGGCTATTTTTATCAAATGGGTGTTCCCCCTGTCCGTGTTGATGTCCTGATGGGAATTCCCGGCGCAACTTTTGAAAAATGCTGGCCCCGCCGCCAAATTGTAGATTTTGATGGGCTCAAAGTTAATTTTATTTCCAAACAAGATTTGGTGACCGCAAAACGGGCATCGGGACGACCCCAAGATTTAATAGATGCCGATTTACTGGAAAATTCCTAAAAAACTACCCCAACAACGCATCCAGATATTTCTCTGTCATTGCCTCCAACCCAAAAGAAGATTCCGCGTGCGCCCTGGCGCCCTCGCGGAATTTTTGTTGCCTGTCCAGCACCTCCGCCAGCCCCTGCGCCAGCGGCCCGACAATGGGCGTTTCCAAATTCCAGGGGTTCGCGCCATAGGGAACCACCACCCCCGCCGAAGCCGGGACCAGCTCGGAAAGCGAGCCGGTATCGTAGGCCACGACCGGCAGGCCGCAGGCCAGCGCTTCGATGACCGAGTTTGGGCAGGCCGGGTGAACATCCGCAGAAAACAGGGCCTGGGCCTCGTTCATCAGCTGTGGGATGCTCTCCCTCGAAACCTTGCCCGCCCAGACGATCGGCACAGCGCTTTTGGCATTCCACTCCGCCTTGAGCGCCTCATCCACTTCCCCAACCACCATCAACTCCAGCGGTTTCGAAACCAGGCCGCAGGTCGCCTCTGCCAGCTGGACGGCGTTTGCCAGCCCGCCCTCGTAACCGCCGCCCATCGAACCTTCCACAACCAACAAACGGTTGCGCGAATTGGCAATTCGCGTTACGGGACGGTAAACATCCAAATCGACCGCATTATGCACCACCGAAAACGGGGTTTTGAGCGTTCCAAACCAACCATTCCACCAGACGCGCGAAAATTCACTCTGGTAAACGATCCGGTCCGCCACAAAGCGCCGGATCAAACTCAGGACAAAGTTGCCGTATTCCGAACGCAGGGAATGCTTCAACGAAATCGGCTTTTTGCGGTGGATCCAGTTGATCCCGTCAAGGCGCTGGACAACCCTTTGTCTTGCCCTGAAAAGTGAGAGAAGTTGTCTCGACCCACCGATCACCAGGATCGCGCTGTAAGGTTCGTCCGTTAAATCGTAAGTGACCGCGACGCCGCGTTTCTCCACAGCCGAGGAAAACTTGTGGAGAAAGGAGACCATGCCGCCGACGCCATGCACTTTAGGGACAATACAAATCCGCTCAGTCATCTGTTCAACAATCCGCTTTCATCACATAAAAGACATACCCATAATCATTCGAATGTTTGCGATAAAGCTCGATTTCAGCATACTCGATATCCAGAATTTCCTGAGCGGCCGCGTTTTCGCGATACATCTCGCGCAATTGCGTGATCCGTTCTGCCATCGGATGATAGTACAAATTCCACCAGGCGCTTTCGGGCAGCGTAAAATGCCCCAGAGGCTGGTAACCAGCCCGGGCCACGCGAGCCAGGTTCTCTTCAACTGTTGCCATGGCGGGATACCCATCCAGCCAGAAGCGGGCGGATTCATTTGATACATCCGGTTTGAGCCAGGAGATCTCTGTTACCGCCATATAACCGCCCGGCTTCAACAACGAACCCCACTTGCGCAAGCCTTCTTCAAATCCAATGATGTAAATCGCACCTTCCGACCAGATCAGATCAAAACGCTCGTCAAAAGCCAGATCGAACATCGAAGCATTGACCGGTTTGATGCGCTCCGCCACTCCGGCCCGCGCCGCGCGACGGACAAGATCATCTAAAAAGGGTTGATGGGTATCAACCGCGACGATATTGGCCTGGCTGGCGCGCGCCAGGGCCACCGTCTGTGCGCCGGGACCGCAGCCGATATCAAGAATATTCGGTTCAGCGGGCAAATCTTTTAGCATCGCAAAGGCCCGCAGGGTCGAAGCATCATCTCCGGGGGCCTCGCGCGGCAAATCTTTATGAACAGCCCAAAAAATCTCATTGCCCAAAACATCTGTCATTTATCATCTCTCTTAATTCCTACCCGCAATTCCGTTTGCCATTTCCGTCCGTGAGTCCGCGATAAAGTCCGTTTCAAACTCGCATCCCCACTTTTTTGGCCGGGATGCCCGCCCAGATCTCATTTTCGCCGGTCGACTGGGTCAAGACGGCGTTCGCGCCAACCACCGTTCCACGCCCAAGGCGCAGGATGCCGCTGTCGCACAGGATTTTGGCCCCGGCGCCGAGGATCACATCGTCTTCGATGACAATCCCCTCGAAAGCGGATTGCGATGCCGGGCGGTAAACGTCGGCGCGACCGAGAGTCACTCCGGGGTAGACCCCGACCCGCGCGCCGAGGACCGCCTTCGGGTGGATGACGACTCCCACCCCGCCATGGTGGAGCAAAAATCCGGGGCCGATCGCCACCGAAACGGGAATCTCCACCCCCATCAGTTTTAACAAAAAATAGGCGATTTTTCCGAAAAATCGGCTTTTTCGCGCATAAACGAGACGTTCATAAATCGACATGCCGCTATTATACGCGCAGAATTCTGACTTCATCATTCATCCTTCTGCCTTTGATTTATGGTATCCTTAACCATCATTTTCCGGGAGTCGCCGCATGTACATCGCCATCGAAGGTGTGATCGGGGTCGGTAAGACCACCCTCGCGCGCCTGCTGCAGCCGCGTTTCGAAAATACCGAAATTTTGCTCGAAGTTTTCGAGGAAAACCCGTTCCTTTCCGATTTTTACGGCGACCGGGCGCGCTATGCCTTCCAAACCCAGATTTTCTTCCTGCTCAGCCGCTACCGCCAGCAAAACAGCACGGTTCCGGCCATTTTGAACACCGGCAAAAGCCTGCTGGCCGATTACACCTTCGCCAAAGACTCGCTTTTCGCGCGCATCAACCTGCAGGGCGACGAACTGACCATGTACCACCGCGTGCACGAGGCCCTGGCCGAAAAAATCCCGCTGCCCGACCTGACGGTCTACCTTTCGGCCAGCGTCGATACGCTCATGGCACGCATCGCCTTGCGCGACCGCTTTTATGAGCGCGCCATGGAACGCGGTTACATCGCCGAGCTGGCCGCCGCTTATGACGATTTTTTTGCCCAGACCAACAGCCCCAAGCTGGTCATCGACAGCAACCCGATCGACTTTGTGCGCTACCCTGAACACCTGAACCTGATAGAAAACCGAATCCGCGAGGCGCTGGGGATTTCGCCCTTCCAACCTACGCTGATCGATGGAGATTGAGATGCGCATTACCCGAGAGATGCTGATTAAACTGGCGCGCGATACGGTGGACAAACGCTTCAAAGCGGACCCAAGCGTGGTCGCCGTTTTCCTGATCGGTTCTGTGCTCAGGGACGAACCGCTTCTGGGCGGCAGCACCGACATAGACCTGCTGGTGATCACCAAAAACGAGCCGTCCTTCGAGCGCGAAATCGTAAAAATATCCAATGAAATCCATCTCGATATCGTCTTTGAAGCCGAAAGCCTGTACGCCAAACCACGTGAGCTGCGCAGCGATCCCTGGCGCGGATGGACCATGTGGAACCCGCAACTGCTGCATGAAAAAGGCAAGTTTTTCGAGTACACCCAGTCGATCTTGCGCGCCCAGTTTGATGACCCGGCCAACCTGCTGGGGCGCGCCCGCACCTTCGCTGGCCCGGCTCGCGAAGCCTGGACAATGACGCAGTTGGGCAGTGAACCGACCCTGCCCGAATACCTGACCATGGTCGAAAATGCCGCCAACGCCCTGGCCGTCCTGGGTGGATTTCCCCTGGCCGAGCGGCGCTTCCTGTTGGAGTTCCCCAGGCGCGCCGAATTGGCCGGCCACCCCGAATTGACCGATACCCTGCTGGCCCTGCTCGGCGGCCTGGACCTGGATCCCGAAATCCTGCGTGCCTGGCTGCCGGCCTGGGAAGCAGCCTTTCTGCAGGCGGCGGCCCAGCAGCCCCCCAACGACCTGCGTATCCACGCCGCCCGGCTGGAGTATTACAAGCAAGCCCTGCTGGCCCTGCTCGCCACCGAATCCCCTTCGGCCTGCCTGTGGCCACTGTTGCACACCTGGTCGCTGTGCGCCGAGACCGGCACCCTGAACGAAGCCCAGCAAAACGACTGGCTGGCTGTCTTGCAAACATTGGGGCTGGATGCATCCGGCCTAAGCCTGCGCCTGCAAGGTTTGGATCACTATCTGGACGTGCTGGAAGAGACCCTGGACGCCATGACCGCCCAATATGACGTGTAGCCTTAACCCACATATGGGTATCCCTTTGCAAACAAGGCCACAAAAAATCCATCCAGCCTGTGGATAAGTGCCTTAAAACTGTGGATAACATTGCTTTACTGTGGACAACCTGCTCAAGTGTTCGATGATTGCACAAAAGACGCCCCCCATATATGGGGGGCGTCTTTTCGATAACCCAATTTATGGAAACGCTGTTTCCTGAAAGCACGCCCCGCCCGCGCAAGAAAAAGGTTTCATCTCTTTTCTCCACAGCCCCGCGCATGCGCAGCCTCAAGAAAACCCGCAGATAGGCCCCGCGGCACAGACTTGCCCACCAGATATGGCGGCTCAGGCGGGTTTATCCACATATCCACAGCGCCTACTACGAATACTAAATAAGTATATTCTTTATACATCCTTGTTTAATTCTTAAAGCAAACCAAAAACGCAAAACAAACAACAGAAACGGTGAGGCCTGCCCAGCAAGCCTCGCCTGGATTACGGTGTTGATTTGCTTGTTTGAATCTTGTATACTCATTTTAACCTTACTGCCCCTCATTCTCATCATTGGAAGGGAGAGTACCATGGATATGATTAAAGTTTCTGCGAACTCCCGCACATCAGCCGTCGCCGGGGCAATCGCTGGCGTCGTCCGTGAACACAAACGCGCGGAGGTGCAGGCCATTGGAGCGGGAGCCGTCAACCAGGCGGTCAAAGCTCTGGTGCTGGCGACCACCTACCTGCGCGGAGATGGCATTGAAGTTTGTTGTGTGCCAGAGTTTGTGGACGTGGAAATCGAAGACAAGGTTCGCACCGCCATAAAAATGGTGATCGAACCGCGCTAACCCTGCCCGCAGGCTTTTGGGCAGGTTATAATCGGGGGATGATGCGCTTGAGCGCCAGGGCTTGGCTTTAATTTGCCTGATGCTGGCCTGAGAGACCAATTGATGACCAATTTCCCCACGTCCCCCAAACCACGTTCGCCAGGCCAATTCGCCTGGCTGCGGCGCTTTCTGGCGCTGGCTGCCTTTGGCGCGCTGGCGTTCTCGCTGCTGAGCGCGCCGGGGTTGTTGCAGGCCGAAGCCGGATCCCAACATCGGCCCGAGCAAGTACAGGGAACAAACGTAATCATCAGCGAGTTTCGAGTAGTAGGTTCTGCGGGGGCTGCCGATGAATTTATTGAATTATTCAATCCAACTCAAGGACCTATTGAAATAACAGGCTGGAATATTGCCCGCTCAAGTAGCAGTGGCTCATACACAACATTACATACATTTGGTTCTGTAACTTTAGCCCCGGGACAATATTATTTGATAGTTGGCTCAACTTACGATGATGTTTCTCCTGGTGATGTGTCTGATAGTTTGGGAATAGCCACGGACGGTGGCCTTGCATTACGAACTGGCACGAATATTATTGACCAAGTAGGTATGAGTGCTGCCCCATCTTTTGTTGAAGGTAGCCCTTTACCCGAGTTGACAGCTAATGCTGACACTAGCTATGCTCGAGTAGATGTTTGTGAAGACAATAATAATAATTTGACAGATTTTGTACTAACGGATCCCAGCCAGCCTCAAAACTCATCTCTTCCGGCCACTCCTTGCCCTGCCCCCACTGCTACCCCTGAATGGCAACAACGCCTTTTTATCAGTGAAGTTGCCTGGGGCGGCACACGCGCCGATGATACCCTGGCCCAATGGATCGAATTGTATAATCCTGGCGATTATATTGACCTGGAGCTTAATAAATGTTTCTTGAGAATCCCGGGCAAGGCAGATATTGAGCTAGAAGGCGCAATTCCGGCTGGTTCTTATTACCTGATCGAGCGTAATCAGGTTGATACCAACGTCGAAACCTATACTTACCCTATATCCGGTTTTCCAACCCCCACAGAAACGCCCACAAATATTCCAGGCTTTTCTGTTCCGGGCATGACTATTGCGTTTCCCCTTTTGAATGTTGGCGGGGACAGGCTTGAATTGTATTGTGGAGGCGCGGTTATTGGCGAAGGTACTCTGGCAGATACGGCCAATGGCGATGGCGGATCCTGGCCGGCAGGAAACCGTTTTTTTTCTTATGCCAGCATGGAGCGAATTGGACCGCCCTATGGACTAGAAAATGATGCCAGTTGGCTAAATTTCTTCGGGTCTCCTTACGCTGCTGATCGGCTTGGCAATCTTATCAACGGTTCTCCCGGAAGACCCAGGTCGTCCGGAGCAACCAGCACGCCAACGACCACACCAACCTCGACAGCAACGCCGACCGCTACTCTCTCTCCCACCCTGACCTCAACCCCATCCGGCCTGCGCTCCATCCTCATCAACGAAGTTGCCTGGATGGGGACCACATCCAGCAGCAACGATGAGTGGATCGAACTTTATAACCCTGGCACAGCCTCGATTAACATCACAGGGTGGAAAATAACGGCAGCCGGTAGTACCTTTTCCATTACCCTGGCCGGTACGATTCCTGCCGGAGGCTACTTCCTGCTCGAGCGTACCGACAATGACACCATCTCAGACATCGATGCTGACCAAATTTTTACCGGCAGTCTGGTTGATACCGGTATGGCTCTGTCTCTACGGACAGCTTCGGCCCAGTTGATCGATACCGCCAACGGGAATGGCGGCGTTTGGCCGGCCGGGAATTCGACCACCAAGTGCAGTATGGAACGTCGTGGGGCGACCATCGTTGATAGCGACACGGCCTGGATTACCAACACCGGCACATTGAAGAACGGAAAAGACGCCGATGGCAACGACATCTGCGGCACACCGCGTAATGTTAACTGGGCTTACTTCGTTACCCCCACACCCTCTCCGGTTGGGCCGACTCGCACCCCGACCCGCACCCGCACACCCACACCGATCCCGCCCGCCAAAGTCAGCCAGATCATCCTCAACGAATTTCTGGTGCACCCGCGTTCAGATTGGAACAACGACGGCATCGTCGATTCGGGGGATGAGTTCATCGAGCTGTTGAATGTCGGCAATGTTTCGGTCGACCTCCAGGGCTGGCGGTTGGACGACCAGCAAGGCGATTCTTCGCCTTATACCATTAGCGGCGTCAGCCTTGCGCCGGGCGCGCGGGCGGTCTTTTTCGCCAGCCAGACCGGCCTGCTGCTCAGCAACCGCTCAGACAGCGTGCGCCTGTTCCAGACCAATGGCTCCATTTCAGACGCCTTCACCTATACCAGTCCCACCAAACCCGATCAGACCTGGTGCCGGCTGCCCGATGGCGGCCCAACCTGGGTCTTTGGCTGTGAGCCGACCCTGTCGCAAATCAATAAACTGGCCGAAACTATTTTTCGCGGAGAGAGAGACCTGCCCGCCATTTGCGAATCCCCGGCCCTGCCTGCGGCTGTCTTCCTGACCGAATGCCTGCCATCCGGCCTCGAAGCCTGGTCCCGCCGTTTGTGGGACGGATTCCTGCCTGCTACCAAGGTCTTCTTCGAGCGGCACGGGCAGGAATATTGGATTGAATAATCATTACTCCCCGGAGGATAAAACCAAACTATGGCACCCGAAATCTTGCGTGTTCTGCTGCTTGTCTACCTGGGCATTTCGCTCGTAGTTGCCTTTGCTTACCTGTCGCGCCGCCGCTTGACCCTGGGGGAGTGGTTTTTTTGGGGACTGGTTGCCGTCATGCTGCCAGTGTTCGGGCCGTTTTTCGTGATCAGCGCCCGTCCCGGTCCGCGTCCGCTGCGCCGCCGTAAACCCGATTCGCAAAAAGAAGGAAAAAATCCATGAAGCAAGACCGTTTTCTCTTGGGCATCCTGGTCGGGATAGCCGCACTTGTCATCATCGCCCTGGTCGCATTCTTCATCCGCCCTGATGGGCTTGAATATGGTGAAGAGACAACCCCTGAAGGGGTTGTGCTCAATTACATTGTTGCCATCCACCTCAAAGATTACGAAAAAGCATATTCCTACCTGGCGGAGGGCGAGTACAAGCCGACGCAGGATGATTTTTCCCAGGCCTTTATGTTAAATTATGTTAACCCGGCCAGCGCCGGGGTTGAAGTACTCGAGTCTACGATCAGTGGCGATAAGGCCTCTGTTCAAATCAGCGTTTTAAACAACGCCAGTGACCCCTTCTCTGGCGGTTATCGCTCCAACGATTTAGCATCCCTGGAACGCCAGGCCGGACAGTGGAAAATCAACCAGGCGCCGTATCCTTTTTGGTATTACGATTGGTACCAGGAATTGTACAAACAACCATAAAAAGCTTGTTTTGCGCTGGTAGCAATTCTGTACGGAACGAACCACCCCTGGCCTGTTCTTTGCACCCCGGCCTTGCCCAACCCTGGAGTCAATATGCGTACCATTCGCCGCATCTATTTTTATGCCGTTGCCCTTATCAGCCTTGAAGTTGTGTTGTGGGGCATGATCTCACTCCTGCGCACGCTTTTCGCGCAGGATGTTCTTTTTCCAACCGCCTCCACCCTGGCCCAGGCCCTGGCGCTCATCCTTGTGGGCGTCCCGATTTTCCTGATCCACTGGCTGTGGGCGCAGCGCGCTGCCGCCAGTGACACAGAAGAGCAGACATCCACCGTGCGGGCCGTTTTTTTCTACCTGGCGCTCTTGTTTACCCTCGTGCCGGTGGTGCAAAACCTGCTGGCCTTGGTGGACCGCACTTTTATCGAATCCGTGCGCCTGGACCGCTCCAGCGCCCTGTTTGGCGGCAGCCAGACCTGGGCCGACAACCTGATTGCCATCCTGATGAACGGCGTCGCCGCGGCCTATTTCTGGAACAGCTTGCGCGCCATTTGGCCCGCGCTGCCTGAACGCGAAAATTTTGCCGATGTACGCAGGTTATACCGCCATATTTGGCTGACTTATGGGTTGTTGATGGTCATCTTTGGCGCACAGCAGGTGCTTCGTTTTCTGCTCTTCCTGCCAGACAGCACCATTCTGGGCGACTCAGGCCGGGAACTGGCAATTAACGGTATCAGCCTGCTGCTGATAGGCGCGCCCATCTGGCTATATACCTGGAAAACCTGTCAGGACGCGCTCGAAGATTTCCTCGAGCAGGGTTCCAACCTGCGTCTGGGGGTGCTTTACCTGTTGTCGCTTTCCGGGGTTGTTGTCGTGCTCTCTGCGGCCGGCATCATGATGGATGTCATCCTGCGCATGGTTCTGGGTGAAGCAACCAGCTTTTCCAGATTTTTGCAGCAAATCAGCGGCCCGCTTTCGATAGGCATTCCGTTGGGATTGGTTTGGGCCTATTATGGGGGCTGGTTCAGCCGCGAAGCCGAGTCGAACGAGGAGCCAAATCGCCGGGCTGGGATCAAGCGGCTGTACTTTTATGTCATTGCCCCGATCGGCCTGGCGGCGACAGTGACTGGCCTGGCGCTTTTGCTCTCGTTTCTGATCGATTCCTTGTTGCTGCCGGGAGCCGTCTGGGGCGATTCGCTTCGTCCGCGTTTGAGCGGGGCGCTTTCCACCCTGCTGGTTGGCTTGCCGCTCTGGCTCTCGGCCTGGCGGCCAATGCAGGCCGAAGCGCTGGCAGAGGGTGATGCCGGCAACCGCGCCCGCCAGTCGATTGTGCGCCGGGTTTACCTTTACCTTGTGATTTTTGCGGCAGTGATCGGCGGCATGATTTCAGCGGTTGTCCTGGCATTTCTCTTGTTGAATGCGGTTCTGGGCGGGGATATCCCTGACGATTTCCTGGCCTCGGTATTGAATGCCTTGCAAGTCTCGCTGCTTTTTATCGGCCTGTTGATTTATCACATTGCCACCCTGCGCCGGGACGGGGGCCGCGCGGCGGATTCCATCGCCAGCCGTTACCGCGACTTTCCGGTGCTGGTCTTTGAGCATGGCGAAAACGGTTTTGGCGCCCGCCTGGTGGAGTCGCTTTCGCGCCAGGCGGCTGGTTTGCCGGTGGCGGTCCAGCCGATGGAGCAGCCCATTCCGGAAGGCGCAGAAGCGGCGCGCGTGGTTGTCATCCCCGCAGACCTGGCGCTCAACCCGCCCGAAGCGCTGCGACTGTGGCTTAATTCCTACGAAGGCCAGCGGGTGGTCGTGCCTTCTGTCACGCCCGGATGGTGGTGGGTTGGCGGCGTATCGGCCCGCCCGCAGGAGCAGGCCGCCCAAATTATTCGCCAACTGGCCGATGGCGAAATCCCGCGCATGAGCGCCGGACTGTCTGCTTTAACGGTGGTGGCCTATGTTTTTGCGGCTTTGTTCGCGCTCCAGATCTTGTTTGTATTCCTGAGTATCGGGATTTCCATGATCGTCGGTTTTTAGCAACTCGTGATATACTTTTTTCATAATATAGTGCCCGTGGTCGCAATTTGCAACCGGGATGGGTATATCAACTCCAGGAGAAACGCCGATGAAAGTCACCGTCCTTCAAGAAAACCTTGCGCGCGGATTGAGCATTGTTTCCCGCGCTGTTTCGCCGCGCAGCACCCTGCCAGTCCTGGCGAATGTGTTGATTGCTACTGACGAAGGCCGATTGCGCCTTTCGGCAACCAACCTGGAATTGGGCATTACCTGCTGGATCGGCGCGAAAATCGAGGAGGAAGGTTCGACAACGGTTCCATCTCGCACCCTGGCCGATCTGGTTGGTACCATGCCTGACCCTCAAGTCAGCCTGACACTTAATACCCAGACCCAGACCCTGAATGTGCGTTCCGGTTCTTCGACCAACGATATTAAGGGCATCGACGCCCAGGAATTTCCGCCCCTGCCCGTGCCGGATTTTGAAGACGCCATCCTGATCAACGTTGCCGATTTCAAAGAGATGATCCAGCAGGTGGCCTTTGCCGCCTCGACCGACGAGGCCCGACCGGTGCTGATGGGTGTGCTCGTGACGGTCGAAAAGGACCTGGTGACGATGGCCGCCGCCGACGGTTTCCGGCTCTCGGTGCGCAAAGCGGCGCTGTCTTCAGCGGTTGCTGCGCCGGTGAGCGCCATCATCCCCGCCAGGGCGTTGAACGAGCTGGCCCGCATTGCATCAGATGGCGAACAGATGATCCAGATGGTGCTTCCAAAAGGACGCGGCCAGGTTGTCTTCCGCATCAAGGATGCCGAACAGGTCTCGCAGTTGATCGACGGCACTTTCCCCGATTATCAACAAATTATCCCGCGCTCGCACAAATCCCGCACCCTGGTTTCGACCGCATCCCTGCTCAAGGCTTGCCGTCAGGCTGAAATTTTTGCCCGCGAAGGCTCGAATGTCGTGCGCCTGAACATCAAGACCAATGGTGAAATGCAGCCCGGCGAAGTGGAAATTTCGGCCCACAGTGAGGAGACCGGCTCGAATGAGACCCTGGTTGAAGCGACTGTGGACGGCATCCCGCTCCTGATCGCTTTCAATGTCAAATATTTGCGTGAAGTTTTGGAAGTGGTCAAATCACCCAATGTTGCCATTGAAACCTCGGCTCCCAATGCGCCCGGCGTCGTGCGCCCGGTTGGCGACGATCATTTCTTGCACGTAATCATGCCGATGCACCTGGGATAAGCAGGTGTTCAGCAAGCCGTTTTTCTTTCCCTGGCGGAGCGAGCGCAAAGCCGAAGGAAGACCTACAGAAACCAAGCAAAGCGCCAGATCTTATCTCGCTGGCGCTTTTTGTTTTAGAATTAGTTGACACCTGACACCTGACATCATGACCCTTCCACATCCATCCGCTGACCGCGTACTCAATATCTACCTGGCGCTGACCCAGTACCCCATCCTGTCTTCGCGGATTCGTGCCAAGATGCGCACAGAGCTGTTTACGCGCGGTATCATCCTGCCAGATGCCTTCGAATCTGAAGTGCGCGACCGGGCGATCAAGTCGCAACTGCGCGAAGGGCTGCACGACCCGTATTCAGAGGAGTCTTTTGAAATCTGGGACTTGCGCATGGAGCGCATCCGCGAAACACTGACCGATTACTACTTTGCGTACAATTTGCCCTACCGTGACTTTGAACTGCTTGTCCGTGATACCGTCGGAGAGCGCGGGGAAACCCCAAACTTTATTACCTTTAATCCCGAGCTTGCCCCGCAGGACATGCTTTTTGAGCAGGCCGAAGTCATTGAGCGCTTATCCCCTGAAAAGCGCAAGCCGCTCGAAGCGCGCCTGAAAGAGATCAAGGTTGTCTTGATTCGCACCATGATCAGCGACCAACTGGCTTATATCAAGATTGCGCGCAAGTGGTTTACCATCGCCGACCTGAAAGATATTCGCAGCCGCAAGATCGGCTATGGAAAAATCGGCGGCAAGTCGGCGGGCATGATGCTGGCGCATCGGATCCTGCACGAGGCCGCTCCGCCTGAAGTGCGCGAAGCTTTTCGCATTCCGGTTTCTTACTTCCTGGCCTCGGATGTTTTTTATACTTTTCTCTCTAAAAATGGGCTGATCCACTGGTCTGACCAGAAATACAAGACAGAGGAACAAATCCGCGAAGAGTACCCGCTGCTGGTCGAAGAATTTTTACGGGGCAAATTCCCGCGCGATATTTTGGATCGTTTGGGGCGTATCGTTGAAGAATCGGATGGCCGCCCGCTGATCGTGCGTTCATCCAGCCAGTTGGAAGATAACTTCGGCACCTCTTTTGCCGGCAAATACGAGAGTTATTTTTGCCCCAACCAGGGCACGCTGGATGAAAACCTGGAGGCACTGACGACGGCCATTGCGCGCGTATACGCCAGCGGACTCAACCCGAATGCCCTGCTTTATCGCAACCATAAGGGCCTGCTCGATTATGATGAGCGCATCGCCGTCCTGATTCAGTTTGTCGAGGGGGAACAGTACGGGCGCTATTTCTTCCCGCATGGGGCCGGGGTGGCTTTCAGCCGCAATCTGTACCGCTGGTCGCCCCAGATCAAACGCGACGATGGTTTCCTGCGCCTGGTCTGGGGCATGGGAACCCGCGCGGTGGATACGGTTGCCAACGACCATCCACGCCTGGTTGCCCTAAGCCATCCCCTCTTGCACCCGGCAGCGGCCACCAAGATGATCCGGCGCTATTCGCAGCAATTTGTGGACGTGGTCGACCTGGAAGAAAACTCTTTCAAAACCCTGCCTGTCTCGGAGCTAATCGACCGCCGCTACCCGATTCTGCGCTATGTCGGCCAGGTGGACGAGGGCGATTATCTCACGCCGATTCGCTCCAGCGCGGTCGACCCCGCTGATGTGGTCATCACCTTTGACGAATTGTTGCGGCGCACTCCCTTCGCCGCCACCATGCGCACGGCGTTAAAGCTGCTCGAAGAGTTCTACCACGGCCCGGTCGATACCGAGTTCACCCTGCAAATCAATGAACCTCTTTCGCTCCAGCCCAAGGTTGTGATCACACTCTTGCAGTGCCGCCCGCAGAGCGCCATCGAGGAAGAAGAAGCCCACATCCCCGAAGATTTGGATGAAAAAAACATCATCTTTTCGACCCGCCGCATGGTGCCGCGCGGCGCGGTGATGGGCATTCGCTACGTTCTTTTTGTCCCGGCGGAAGGCTATTTCTCGCTGACTTCGCCGGCCGAGCGGGTGCGCTTGGAACGCGCCATTGGTGAACTGAACAAAGCTCTCAAGGATGAAACCTTTATCTGTGTCGGGCCGGGCCGTTGGGGAACATCCACACCTGACCTGGGCGTTCACATTACCTACGGAGATATTTACAACACGCGCGCGCTGGTGGAAGTCTCCGGCCAGGGGGTTGGTTCTTCACCTGAGCCTTCGTTCGGCACCCATTTTTTTCAGGATTTGATGGAAGCGCGCATTTTCCCGCTGGCTGTTTTTCTGGACGATAAAGATGCGGTTTTCAACCGCAAGTTTTTCTACGACACCCCCAACCGGTTGGCGGACTGGGTCGAGGCGGCGGATGCGCTGCTGGCAAAGTGCCTGCGCCTGATCGCGGTCCAGGATTTCCACGCCGGCTGCCACCTGAACCTGGTCATGGACGATGACGAGGGCCGCGCGGTCGGGTATTTGGAGTCGGAGCGGCCATAGGCAAAATCAAGCCCTGAGCGGAGGGCGCAGCCCGCAGTCGAAGGGCGGGCCGGCAAGAAAGCAATCAAGCAATAATTGGACTTTTGACAAAGTCAAAGATTGCGTAAAAGATAGAACTGCGTGACAATTGGGAGTTGTGGACAACCAATTGCAGCAGTTCCGTTCTGAAGTTTACCAGAACTTTAACAACTATAAACGAACCGACACGTTAATGG
>JAKLPV010000069.1 GCA_022013685.1 Anaerolineae bacterium | reverse complement strand
CAAAATTAAAATGGGCTCGTTTTCAATGTTAATTTTAATCTTGTAACTTACCAAATGGGCTTGTTTTCGAGTAAAAAGTGGGCTCGTTTTCGCTTGCAAAAAACATCGCATTCACTGAATATTTTTGAAATCATCATTCTTTATAACCACCATATATGATGATTGAAAGAAAAGAAGCCCAGAATACGCCCATCTGTTTTTTAGATTTGCAGTATCTTTAAGCCATCTAACGATAGCATACGATTTCTCAACGATTTATCGCCCAATTCAGCAACACTTGGAGCAAAGAGCCGGTTTTCAGAAAGAAATCCGTGATTTCATTTTAATTCAGCGAATCGGCAGCAGTAAGACATATCACCAATCAGACAAAACCCACAAAAAACGTAAAATCGTTGTCGATCTGAAAAACTCTATTTTGTGGAAAGCTCATTTTTATGGTGGAAAGATGAGCTATGTGTCCGCATATAAAATACATCAGCCATTCTGCAATGGTGGAAAAGCCCCTTCGGAGCCAGAACAGCCATTCCGAAGGGGCTTTTGTGCATTAATTTTGAGCTCACATCGTGTGATTTTCTTTTATGGCACGCCGATTCTAAGTTGCTCGTTGAGGACGATGTTGCTGTAGGTTGGGAAGACATACAGATCGGCCCAGAGGCTGGCGGGGATGCCGAATATCTGTGCATAACTGGTGCGATTGCCTACACTGTTTGTCCAGAGGTCTCTCAACCCGGCGATGATCGGCACACTGGGGTTGGAGCCTTCAACAACGATTGGACCACCGGACACGCCAGGATAGTTGACCACATACTGTTGGTTGGGCTGGATGGTGATGGGATCGCCTTGCACCTGCCCGCCGATGGTGACGGTGACATTGGTGGCTTCTGTGCCGACATTGGCGATGCGCAATTGTTCGTTCACGCTGATATTGTTGTAAGCTGGAAAAGCATACTTGTTCGATAACAGGCTGGTTGGAATGCCGAAGATCTGGGTGTAGCTGGTGCGGTTGCCAGTATCATCTGTCCATAGGTCACGCATGCCAGCGATGATGGGCACATTTGGCTTGGAGCCTTCGACGATGACCGGGCCACCGAACAGGCCTGGGTAGTTGACCACATATTGCTGGTTGGGCTGGATGGTAATGGGATCGCCTTGCACCTGCCCGCCGATGGTGACGGTGACATTGGTGGCTTCTGTGCCGACATTGGCGATGCGCAATTGTTCGTTCAGGACGATATTGCTGTAGGTAGGGAAGACATATTTGTTGGAGAGCAGGCTGACGGGCACGCCGAAGATTTGTGAATAGCTGGTGCGATTGCCCCTGTCGTCGGTCCACAGGTCTCTCAGGCCGGCGATGATGGGCACGTTTGGTTTGGAGCCTTCAACGATGACCGGGCCGCCGAACAGGCCGGGATAATTAACAACATACTGCTGGTTGGGCTGGATGGTGATGGGGTCACCCTGAACCTGTCCGCCGATGGTGACAGTGACATTGGTGGCTTCCGTGCCGACATTGGCGATGCGCAATTGTTCGTTCAGGACGACATTGCTGTAGGTAGGGAAGACATATTTGTTGGAGAGCAGGCTGGTGGGCATACCGAAGATTTGGGTATAGCTGCTCTGGCTGCCTTTGTCGTCAGTCCACAGGTCTCTCAGACCGGCAACGATGGGGGTTGTGGGGTCTGAGCCTTCAACGATGATAGGGCCGCCAAACAAACCTGTATAATTCGCTTGTGTACTTGTGCCCTTAGCCAGATAATATATTTCCTTACTCTCCCCAGCAATCGTTACATCCACTGCCACTGCTGGGCATGGAATTGCCTTATACGAAAGTATATAGGCTGGTATCTCAGCGTTATTCCCCGCTTCATCTACTTTGACATAATAGGTTCCGGCCGATAGTGAGTCAATATTGCAAACACGGTCGATTTGTGAATAATTGCCATCTCCGCCATTATCGTTAAACTCAAGCTCGTTCAGACTGCTGTCATATAGCCATAGGCGCGTGTCTTCCGACGATGTTCCACTTGTTTCTAGGGCGACAAGGGACTCATTAGTCAATTCAAACTTAACCCAGTCTTGATCATCCGCCGGGAAGATACTGTGTGTTTGGGGCTGGCCGGATGTGATTAACGTCGCTGCGGCTGCACTATCATTGGGTTCATAGGCAAGGGGGAGTTGAACGTAGGATTGGATCCAATCTGTAAAACTTGAGACGCGGGTGTAGACTCCTGGAGCAAGGGGCTCGGCACAACCATCTCCCCAGGAGACGATTCCGGCCAATTGCCATTGTCCGCTGAGTGAGACAACCAGGGGACCACCTGAATCTCCGTGACAGGAATCCTTTTGCCCAGAATCGTACCCGGCACAAAGCATGCTATCAAGGATGGCACCGTTGTAGTGACTGGCATCGTTACAGACTGTATTCGAATAAATCGGGACCTGAACTTCATATAGCTCGTCTGGCCACCCCGGTTCTGATTCCGTATATCCCCAACCTGTTACCCAGGCATTCATTCCGGCCAAATTGCCTGACGAAGATGTGACCAGGGGGAGCACGTAGGCTTTGGTGGCGCCACTGCCGCCCAAGGTGATCGGGCTTGCCAGTTTCAATAGGGCGATATCATTATGGAGGGTATCATTGGTGTAGTTCGGGTGACGGATAATCTGTATTACATCCCTGCGTTGGTATCCGGGCGCAGGGGTCCATAAATCGTAGATGCCGGCAACAACATCAATCGATGTTGGGCTTACCAAAATGCCATCGTTGTCCGTTACGCAATGACCGGCAGTTAATACCCACTGATGCGCAATTAGAACTCCACCGCAGAACTGGTCAGACCAGAGAATAGTGGCATTTCCACTTACCAAGGCGACTTGCCAGGGCCATTCTCCGGGGTCGGCTGGCGCACCGCCAACAATTTTGCCGTTGCCGTCAAGTGGGATGGGGGTAACCGGATCATCATCCTGAGCTTGGGCCGGGGATGTCACCGAGAGTCCCAATATTAGGAAACAGATTGTCAGGCACAAAAGAAAACGAGAGATCGAATGTATGTGATGCATGATGTAATTCTCCTTATTTTGGATAGACAGGTGAGCCTTTTTTGACAGTATCTTCTTACGGCACACCAATTCTTAGCTGTTCGTTAAGTACAATATTACTGTAAGTGGGGAAGACATAAAAGTCAGACCATAGGCTAGCTGGGACACCGAATATTTGCGCGTAGCTGGTGCGGTTGCCAGCGCTGTTTGTCCAGATGTCTCTCAGCCCAGCGATGATCGGCACATCAGGGTTGGAGCCTTCGACAACCACTGGGCCACCGGACAGACCAGAGTAATTGACCACATATTGCTGGTTGGGCTGGATGGTGATTGGGTCACCCTGGATCTGCCCACCGATGGTAATGGTAACATCGGTGGCTTCATTGCCGACATTGGCGATGCGAAACTGTTCATTTAGACCGATATTGCTGTAAGAAGGAAAAGCATATTTGTTCGACAACAGGCTGGTAGGGATGCCAAAGATCTGGGTATAGCTGGTACGATTGCCAGTGTCATCTGTCCATAGGTCTCGCATGCCGGCGATGATCGGCACATCAGGGTTTGAGCCTTCGACAATCACTGGACCGCCGAACAGGCCGGGATAGTTGACCACATATTGTTGGTTGGGCTGGATGGTGACAGGGACACCCTGAACCTGCCCGCCGATGGTAACAGTCACATCTGTGGCTTCATTACCGACATTGGCGATGCGCAATTGTTCATTCAGGACAACATTGCTGTAGGTCGGGAAGACGTATTTGTGTGAAAGCAGGTGGACGGGCATCCCAAATATCTGGGAATAACTGGTGCGGTTACCTTTATCGTCTGTCCACAGGTCTCTGAGACCGGCAATAATAGGCACGTTTGGTTTTGAGCCCTCGACGATGACCGGACCGCCGAACAGGCCGGGATAATTGACCACATACTGTTGGTTGGGTTGCAAGGTAATTGGGTTACCCTGAACCTGTCCGCCGATGGTAACGGTTACATCAGTGGCTTCGGTGCCAACATTGGCGATGCGCAATTGCTCATTCAGAACGACATTGCTGTAGGTTGGGAAAACATATTTGTTGGAGAGCAGGCTGGTGGGCATGCCGAAGATTTGGGTATAGCTGCTCTGGCTGCCTTTGTCGTCTGTCCACAGATCTCTCAGACCGGCAACGATGGGTGCGCCTGTGGTGCTTTCTACAACCAACGGCCCGCCAAATATGCCTTCATAGTTCTGCTGCACATTTGAGCCTCTCGCCACCACATAACTTCCCACCGGGGCGGGGGATGCTCCGATGAAAACATCGATATCTAAAACATTGGGGCCTGTCATTTTTATATTCAGCTTTAACTGCCCACCCCAGAACTGTGCTGCGATATCTTCGCTTTGTTCATCCTTTTGGCCCGCGATCAAGCCGCCATTTTCGTCGATATCGGTTTTTTGGTTTTGCAGGCTGCTCGCAGAATTATCCTTGTTGTCAGGTTGGATATTTCCTGGCTTTTCTAACTCTGTTGCCGAAGCGCCATTGCTGTCGATATACCCGAAGTAGGTGGATGCCTCGATGTAATAAGTTACTCCGCCTATTACGGGAACATCCAATTCCGAAACCATTGGACTCCAAGCACCATCTATTACATAGCCAATATCATCATTGCAACTCATAGGTACGAGATTGCCCCTGCTTCCTGTCCAAACAGCAAGCATCGTATCGTAGTTGCTGCCCTTCGTATCAAGCAGAAGATTGCCATCGACTGGGGGTGTAAAGCGATACCAGACACTGGCCTGCCCGGGTAAACGGTTGCAGTTTATCAGGGCAGGATCATCATTTGCCCTGCTGGCGCCGCGCGTATCCTGTGTGTAGCTGGATGATAAGGTGTTGATAACAATCGGGGCATTGAAATCGTCGTTGGCAACCGGCAGGGCAAAGTCGACGCGCAGCTTTAGATTTCCACCGCCAGGGTTGCCATAATCCATCACTTCGATGTAATACGTTACTCCTGTTGCAACAGGCATTCTCTCGAGCCAGGCTTGAGGATAACCATAATTATCATCGATACAGTTAACCAGGGTGAGGTTTCCTTCTGACCCGCGCCAGACGGCTAGGACGGTATCAAAGTTGCTCCCCAAAGTATCGATTTCCAGCACACCATTGGCTGGCGCAGTGTATTTGTACCAGACACTGTTTGAGTTTTTGCCAAGGCCACAAGTTGGAGATGGGTCATTTGCGGCAGTCGTGGCGCCACGCGTATCGAGTGAGTGCGTATAGGGCACAGATGCGATATTGATCGCAGCCCCAAAGCTGTCGTTGGCGGGTGCTGTCACAAGCGTGGTTTGGGCATCTGCCGATACTGGCCAACCCTCAACATTGCCAGCCCGATCTCGGGCGCGGCTTTGGAAGGTGTAGGTGTGGTTCAACACGCCGCTGAATGTGGCTGAAGTTGCTGTTGTGGCAGATTTCCAGGTTGTCCAGCCCCCCCCATTATCCTGGTATTGGATATCGTAGCTGGCAATACCCGATACAGTATCCGTGCCACCCCAACTTACATTGAAGGATGTTGTGCCGGTATATATCGGCAAAGCATTTATGGTTGATGTTGGGGCCTGCCTGTCGAGCATAATCGGCGATACCTGGACACCCTGATAGTTGCCCGCTTTATCATAAACATAGATAAATATTGCCGCGCCACCCTGGTCTGGCACAGATATCGTGTTCCAGTTAAAGCTCCAGCCATTGCTGGCATCTGTATCCCAGCCAATTTCATGCCAGTAATCCTGTGCGGTGACTTCGGACGATATAGCATTCTGTAACTCGTCAGGCGTGAAAGGAAGCGGCGGAGCAATTTCGGTTTGCGCTCCTGCACCTGTTGTCTCGTTATACCCGGCAAAAAATTGGACTTTCCACACACCACTTCGACTGTCGCTTGCACTGACATTGATTGGGATCGAATTCGTATTCAGGTAACTATTGGCAGTTGGCGATGTAATACCAGCAGTAGGTTTGATGCGATCGAGATCAACTTCAACCCAGCCAGCGCTACTGCTGCGCCGTTTCCCTGTTTTATCAACCACATCCAAATTTAACCAAACATGTAGATCGGGTAAATATCCCCAGTTCCAATCATATGTATAGGGTGATGTTGAATCCGAACCTAAATAGCGCCAGTCACAAATATCCTGATAACAATACCACGCAGTAAATTCAACGTGATCGACACCGCTGGCATCATCCCAGGCATCTGCCGCAATATTTAATGTGGTGTTGGTTGTAGCGGAAAGATGCGCCGGAAACGTGATACGGCCATCGGGTGGCTCATTGTCTGGCCTTGGATACCCCGGACCATACCAGACCACTGAGAGTTTGGCATCGCCCTGGTTTTCATAATATTCGACCTTGACCTCGTGGTTTCCGGCAGAGATATTTCTGCCGCCATCGCCACCGCCTGAACCATCCCACCAGCGATCGACAACAAGTTGGTTATCAACATAGACTCGAATGGCATCATCTGCATCAACTTTGAATTCGTAATTTCCACCTGGGAAGTATACATTCCGCCACAACCTGACTGAAAATTCATTATCATGATTAGGGTAATCAGGAAAAGCAGGGCCATCGGTTCCCCAATTGAAATAAATATATGGCCAATTACCGTTATCCCAAGTAACGGTGGCGTTGTAATTAACATAACCTGCTAAAGACTTGTTCATCCAGGCTTGCATATTCCATGAGCCGCCCGGCGTAGTGCCTCCACCGCCATCATTACCTCCGCAGGTGTAATTTTTGTTGATATGGTAATTTGTATAATGCTGACTCCATATCCATTTATTGTTGGCATTATCCCAAACTTCCATACCCAGCTCAACATCGCCGTTGGGAACACCAGAGTTGCACATGTTCCAGTTTATCGAATAAGGCGCAGAACTATCCTCCCCGATCCCAAACCATTGATTGTTCCATTTTGCGCTCCAGCGAACTTCTTTTACACCGCTGCCGCCCGAATTATCACTGGCATTAACGCTTAATGTAACAGTTGACGAGTTTACCGTTGAATTATTGTTCGGGCTTGTCCATGACCCTGTTGGGGGAGTTGTGTCGTTGCTCGTTTGGGAACAGTTGTAGTTTTTGTTGATGTGGTAGTTTGTATAATGCTCGCTATAGATCCATTTGTTGTTGGCGTTATCCCAAACTTCCATACCCAGCTCAACATCGCCATTGGGAACACCTGAATTACACATGTTCCAACTCATGGAATATGGCGAGCTATTGTCGGTGCCAATGCCATACCAGTTGCCGCCCCATTTCGCACTCCATCGGACTTCACGTACACCACTACCACCTGTATCATTGGCATTAACCGTAAGGGTAACATTCGACGATGAAATTATAGAATTGTTACCAGGGCTACTCCATGAACCAGTAGGAGATGTGGTATCAAGTTGGTTATTATCTTCACCCAACCAACCTCCTACATTTCTTGCCGTGGGAAGTGCTGATGAGCTAGGCGCACCTGTTACCGATTGTGGCCATCCACCAACCCATAAATTATAGCTAATCTCGCCATTACAGTTGTAAAGTGGGTCTGAAATTTGTTGTCCAGGCGACAACCACGGGTCCCAACTAAACGGGTCAGTAATTTCCCATTCATTCCTTTGAGTATTCCACCTGTATACACTAAAATGCAAATGAATTCCTGTAGATTTTCCAGTTGTTCCTATAGTTCCTAAAATTGTGCCCGCTTGTACCTCAGAACCCACTCCTATCCCAGTGGCAAATGATGCTAAATGGGCATATCTTGTTAAATAGCCTTCAGGATAATAAACGTCAATATAATTGCCTAAATATTTATTAAGCGATATTTTACGAACCACCTCTCCACTTGCTACAGCACGAGCATTGCCCGTTGTTGCAAAATCATTCCCATCATGACCATCATAGGCAAAATAAATTTCTAATGATGGGGACCATGCCCATCCAGTTAACAGATTGGTTGAAAGATTTTCGCCTAAACTACTTAAAATCCCATCTTCTTTATAATTTGGTTTTGTGTGATCCATGGTAGCAGACCAAAAATCGCCTGTCCAACTAACATCAAACGGTGCATAAAAAAATGGTGTAGGAGGGTACTGAGGCTGAGGTTGTACCACATCGTAAGACATATCTCTCCAACAAGTAAGACTTGTTGAAAGTGGAGCTGTTGTCTTCGGATTTATAATTAGAGATTGCGGATATTCTTCTGGAGTTGGTGATATGATCGGAGTCTCGACAGTGCTTGTTTGGGTCGTTGTTATTTCTATAAAAGAGATATTAAGTTGTCTACCGTCAGTTGGAATTGTTTGGTTTATAACAAATGCAATGGCATCTGCCCCTGCGACATACGGCGCGGAAAAGGAAGTACCACTCACCAGTCCATGATTGCCATCACTTCTGGTTGTGAGAATGTCGCGCCCCGGCGCCCAAATATCAATCTGTGAACCATAGTTACTAAAACTGCTGTGTTGCAAATCCGGGTCTACTGAACCTACTGCAACTACATCAGGATATGCGGCGGGATACAATACGCCTTCTGTGCCGTTGTTCCCTGCCGCAGCGACCACGATCACACTTTTTGAGATCGCATAGTTCACCGCATTCTCCAACGTGGAGGATGGGTTCGAGCCGCCCAGGCTCAAGTTGATCACTTGCGCGCCATTGTCAGCAGCATAAACAATCGCGGCGGCAACATCGGAATAAGAACCAACGCCGCTGGCGTTCAATACCCGCAATGGCATGATTTGTGCATTCGGGGCAACTCCCGCCATGCCAATCCCATCGTTCGTATTGGCGGCTATGATTCCCGCCACCGAGCAGCCATGCCCGAAATCATCCTGTGGTGCGGCGTCGTTTTCGAGAAAATCCCAGCCGGCTTCGATGCGTCCGGCCAGGTCGGGATGTTCAGCGCACACGCCGCTGTCGATCACTGCCACGGTCACTTTGGGCGCGTCCGCGGGTAGTTCGGCCCAGGCTGACGGCGCGCCAATCGCGGGTAAAGCCCATTGCTCGGCATAACGCGGATCGTCGGGAACATATTCCAAAGCGGAAATATAGTAATCTGGTTCGGATACTTCCACAATTTTTGATTCGGGCAAAGGCTGTTCAGCCACTATTTCGGGCACGGTGACAACCACCGTATCGAGCGCGTCGATGGATTCAACCACCACGCCACCCAATGCCTCAACATAGGTGGCGCGTTCTTCTGGCGAAGTGTCCGGGGCAAATTTAATCACCACCTGGTCCGGGATTGGCTCCGCGGGTGGCTGCATTGCGTTCGGCGCTGTAACTGGTCGATAGGCAGGTACTGGGGTAGAACTTGGCGCAGATACCACATCTGTTTGCGGAGAGTTGAGATTGAGATTATTTTCTGGCTTGAGCGCCTGGGGGATACCAATTGCCATACCCAGTATGGTAAAACCGATCAAAAAAATGCTGACAATACGAAAAATACTGTTGGTGATCATATATCCTCCCAAGTGTGAACGAAAAGCCAAAATATGTTAAAACATCATCATAATTATCACGGCACTATATTCAAAACACAAATACCTTTTGTCATAAATATGCCGGCAAAGTGTCATCCATTCAAGGGATTTAAAAGCACTTCTCAAATGATTTTGCATACCATGTGGCAAAGCTCTCTTCTGATTTTGGCGGGCATCAATAGCTATTCTGCAATGTGGAAAAGCCCCTTCGAGGCTAGAAATGTCAGTCGAAGGGGCTTTAAGTGCTGATTTTGAACTCACATTGTGTGATTTTTTACGGTACGCCAATTCTTAGCTGTTCATTCAGCACGATGTTACTGTAGGTTGGGAAGACAAATTTATTTGAGAGCAGGCTGGCAGGCATTCCGAATATCTGGGCATAACTTGTGCGGTTGCCTTTATTATTTGTCCAGATGTCTCTCAAGCCGGCAATGATGGGTACATTCGGGTTTGAACCTTCCACTACTACTGGGCCGCCAAACAAACCAGAGTAGTTGACTACATACTGTTGGTTCGGTTGAATGGTGATGGGTACGCCTTGAACCTGCCCGCCGATGGTAACGGTCACATTTGTGGATTCAGTGCCAACATTTGCGATACGCAATTGCTCATTCACACCGATGTTACTGTAGACTGGGAAAACATATTTGTTTGAGAGCAGGCCGGCGGGCATTCCGAAAATCTGAGTATAGCTGGTGCGGTTGCCTGTATCGTCTGTCTACAGGTCTCTTAGGCCGGCAATGATGGGCACATTCGTTTTTGAACCTTCCACGATAATTGGACCGCCAAACAAACCGGGATAGTTGACCACATACTGCTGGTTGGGTTGCAGGGTAATTGGGTCACCCTGAACCTGCCCGCCGATGGTAACGGTGACATTGGTGGATTCAGTACCTACATTCGCGATCCTTAGTTGTTCGTTGATGACGACATTGCTGTAGGTAGGGAAGACGTATTTGTATGAAAGCAGGTGGACGGGCATTCCGAATATCTGGCTGTAGCTGGTGCGGTTGCCGGTATCGTCTGTCCACAGGTCTCTCAGGTCGGCAATGATGGGCACATTGGTTTTTGAACCTTCCACGATGATTGGACCGCCAAACAAGCCGGGATAGTTGACCACATACTGCTGGTTGGGTTGCAGGGTAATGGGGTCACCCTGAACCTGCCCGCCGATGGTAACGGTGACATTGGTGGATTCGGTACCGACATTCGCGATCCTCAGCTGTTCATTCAGAACGACATTGCTATAGGTAGGGAATACGTATTTGTATGAAAGCAGGCTGATGGGCATCCCCAATATCTGGGTATAGCTGCTCTGGCTGCCTTTGTCGTCTGTCCACAGATCTCTCAGCCCGGCAATGATGGGCACACTGTTGGAATTTTCTACGATGACAGGGCCGCCAAACAGCCCAGCGTAGTTCATTTGCATGCTTGTGCCACTGGATAAATAATAGGTACCTTTTGGGTCGCCGCCAATTTCCACATCTATTTGCTCAAAATCAGAGATTTTCATCTCGTATGCACCCATATCGCAAGTATTATTTCCACTAGGCCCTATTTGCGGCCTTACTCTCCCCTCGATATCCCCTGTCGGGCAGCCCGTATTGGTGCCACTATCAAGCGCCGGGGACGCGCCTTGCAGCCTTAGATTGCCGCCTGCGGCATTCACAAAGCGCGGGTCAGCGTCCAAATTATCGTACTCGACCCCCGGCCAGCCGCCTTGAACGATGCTGTAGGCGACATCGCTGGTGCTGTTTTCATCTTTATATGCGATTTGTGCTCTTGATTCTTCAGCATTGGGGTTGATGATATTGCCCCATAATATTGCGTTTGTTACCGTTATAGTGCTGTCCTCAAGTAGAATAGCGCCGCCATCAAGACCGTGGTTTTCTGTAACCTGATTGCCATAAAAGGTTGCATTAAATATCGTTGCAGAACTACCCGCTTTATTGTACAGTCCGCCCCCGCCTGTTGCGGCGACATTCTTGAAGAAAACCGCATTTGTGATATTTGGAGAACTTCCATTATCGTTATATAAAGCTGCTCCCCAATTTGCTGAATTCTCTATAAAAAACACATTTGTGATGCTTGGGCTGCCTGAATCATTATACAATCCTCCACCCTCTTGGCTTGTCGTGTTCCCTTGAAAGATGATATTTCTTATCGTTGGGCTGCCACCATTATTGTACATGCCGCCGCCAAGATCATTGCCGCTGCCGCCGTTTGCCTGGCCTGCTGTAATGGTGAATCCATCCAGAATGGCGCTGCTGCCTACCCCACTGCTGGTGATAACGTGATAAGAATTTTCGCCCGAGTCAATATCACCGCTCAAGATGGTTGAGTTGATTGTCCAGTTCCGCTCTTCGAGGTTGGGCTCTATTCCTGTGAATCCGCCGTAGAGTGCAACGCCATTCTTGAGTTCAAAGGATACATCACGGTTTGAAGTGTGTGGCGTGTAAGTTCCTTCCGCCACCCAAATTTCAGTGCAGGTATCACTCAGGGCAGATTGTAGGTCGGTATAAGCATTTGTCCATGAAGTGCCGTTGTTGCTACCCGCGGCGTTTATATTGACGTAACAACGCCCAGCCGCCTGCACCGGGATGGGGCCAGCAAGCGTAGCGAACAGCAGGGTCAGAAGCAGAACACTGAGAATTTTTTTCATGGGAGCCTCCACAACAATAATTGGATATATACATTCACTTTACATTTTAGCAAATTTTCTCTCAGCTTTTCTTTACAGCTTCTTGACAAATGTAGCCATCCTACCAATGGGGGAGCAGCGATCATCACAGATCCATTGCCAGGCGCAGGGCATGTTGCCAGTCGGGGATGGTCAGATCGAAGGTGGATTCGAATCGCGAACAATCCAGGGCGGTGAAAAGCGGACGGCGGGCCGGGGTGGGGAAGTCGGCTGTGCGGGCTGGCAGGATTTCGCGGCAGCGTTGCTCGTCGCGGTGCGGGTCAAGGGCCAGCACTGCGCGGGAAAATTCCAGGCGCGAAACGGCGCCCTTACCGGCCAGGTGGTAAAGACCCCCTCGTTCGGAGATATACCCAACGGGTTCGCGCCCGGCGCGGGCCAGCAGAGCGCTTGTCGTTTCGGCCAACTGGCGCGCCCAGGTGGGGCTGCCAATCTGGTCATCGACGATTCGTAGTGTTTCGTGTTGGCGCGCCCAGGCCAGGGTTTTGGTCACAAAACTATCCCCACGCAGGCTGTAAACCCAACTGGTGCGAAAGATTAGCGTGGCCGCGGATGCTTGCAAGATGAGTTGTTCGCCTTCCAATTTTCCCTGACCGTAGGCATTGAGCGGGTTAGGTAGATCTTTTTCATGATAGGGGCTGTTTTTTGTGCCGTCGAAAACGTAATCGGTTGAGAAATGGATGAAGGCAGCCCCAATTTCCCCGGCGGTTTGTGCCATAATCTCGGGCGCGCGCGCGTTGATTTGAAAGGCCAATTCAGGCTGGTTTTCAGCCTGGTCCACGGCAGTGTAGGCCGAGGCGTTGATGATGAGGTCCGGGCGTAACGTTTGAATGATTTGGGCAACGGCATCCGGGTTGGACAGGTCGAGGTCTTCCTTGTCCAGCGTGTTGATTGGACCAAGCGGCAGCAGGCAGCGGCGCAGCTCGGAGCCAAGCTGGCCATTTTTGCCAAAGAGCAGAATTTCCATCAATGGCTTTCCTTAAGCAATTGCGCCAGGTAATCACCGTAGCGGTTGCCGCGCCGCGCCTCGGCTAGTTTCGCCAATTGCTCACGGTCGATAAATCCCTGGCGAAAGGCGATTTCTTCAGGACAGGAAATCATGATCCCCTGGCGTTCTTCAATCGTTTGGATGAAGGTGGCTGCCTGCAGCAGCGATTCGTGGGTTCCGGCATCCAACCAGGCAAAGCCGCGCCCAAGTACTTCAACTTGTAATTGACCTTTTTTCATATAGATTCGATTCAGGTCGGTGATCTCGATTTCGCCGCGCGCCGAGGGCGGCAGGTTTTCGGCCAGTGTTGAGATCTGGCCATCGTAAAAATACAGGCCTGGTACGGCGTAATGCGAGCGCGGATTGGCAGGCTTTTCCTCCAGGCTCAATACGCGAAAGCTATTATCGAATTCGACAACGCCATAACGCTGCGGGTCGCTGACCGGGTAGGCGAAGATGCGTGCGCCCTGGGTAAGTTCCGCGCAATTGCGCAGGCGTTTTGGCAGGTCATGCCCAAAGAAAATGTTATCTCCGAGAATCAGGCAGGCTGGTTGCCCGGCAATAAAATCCTTGCCCACAATGAAAGCATCGGCAAGGCCGCGTGGTTTGTCCTGTTCCGCATACGAAAAAGTGAGGCCCCAATCCTTGCCATCGCCCAGCAAACGCCGGAACAGGGGTAGGTCTTCGGGTGTACTGATGACTAGAATATCTCGTATCCCGGCCAGCATCAGCATCGAGATTGGATAATAGATCATGGGTTTGTCGTAAACCGGCAGCAACTGTTTGCTGATCGAGAGTGTCAGCGGGTACAGGCGTGTGCCGCGCCCGCCGGCCAGGATGATACCTTTCATCTTATGTCCTCTTTCTTTATTCCTGTTGGGGTTGGGCTACAAGCATTCGGCTTCTTGTAACAATTGTGCCTGCTCGTCTTTGGCAGAGAGCGAAAGCGGCGCTTCTGCCAACAGGGGCCAATCGATGCCAATGGCGGGATCATTCCACAAAATACTGCGTTCCCATTGGGGGTTGTAGAAATCGGTGGCTTTGTATAAAACCTCGGCCCATTTGCT
Organism: Anaerolineae bacterium; assembly: GCA_022013685.1. Lineage (GTDB taxonomy): Bacteria > Chloroflexota > Anaerolineae > Anaerolineales > Villigracilaceae > UBA8950. The sequence goes on along the minus strand of JAKLPV010000069.1, from coordinate 7,631 downwards.
CAAGACATAGAAACCATGCGCAAAACCCGGCGGGACCCACAATTGTTGCCGATTTTCGGCGGATAAGTGGACCGCGACCCACTTCCCGAAAGTTGGCGAGCTGCGCCGAATGTCTACGGCTACATCGAAGATTTCCCCGCTCACGACGCGCACCAGTTTCCCTTGTGTTTGTCGTAACTGGTAATGCAGCCCGCGCAAGACGCCTTGCTTTGAGCGGGAATGATTGTCCTGGACGAATTGGGCCTGGATACCGGCCTCGGCAAACAAACGTGTCTGGTAGGTTTCCATGAAAAACCCGCGTTCGTCGCCGCGCATTTTCGGGGTTATTAAGATGATGTCAGGGATGGTGGTTGGCTGAAATTGCATGGAAAGATTTTACCATTTTCATTCGATTAGTATAATGCCCGTGGTCACAAATTGCATGTTCCGTATTACTCAAAAAGCCGCCTGAAAAGGCGGCTTTTGTTGGTTGTTAAATGTTTACTTGCTGCGGTTGCGGGTGGCGACATCAAAGATAACTGCCGCCGCCAGCACCGCGCCACGCACGATGTATTGCAAGGAAATGTCGATACCCATCAAGTTCATGCCGCTCGTCAGCGACATCATCACCAGCGCGCCGATGATCGAGCCGGTCACCTTGCCTACGCCGCCTGCCGCCGACACGCCGCCAACATAGGCTGCCGCGATGGCGTCCAACTCGAACAGGGTTCCAGCCGTGGTGGTGGCCGATTGCAAACGCGAAGTGAACAGGATGCCAGAGAGCGCCGAGAGCATGCCCATTGAGCCAAAGACCACATAGATCATGTTTTTAACGTTGATGCCGCTCAACTCTGCTGCTTCCGGGTTGCCGCCAATAGCGTAAATGTGGCGGCCCAGCACCATCTGGGTGGTGATGAAGTGGTAGATCGCAACCACGATCAAGACAATGACCACCGTCCATGAGATGCCGTTATAGCCAGCCAACACCCAGGTGATCAGCCCAATCAAAACGGAGATAAAAACCATCTTGAGAATGAACATGTCGATTGGCAGGACTTCAAAGTTATAAGCCTGCTTCTTTTTGCGGCTGTTGATTTCACCGATAACGAATAGAATCGCAGCTACCAGGCCGAGCAAAAGAGTCAACTTGTGGATATCAGGGAAAAAGCCAATATCAGGAATATCGGGGATAAATCCATTGCCAATGGCATTGAAAGCGGCATCGGGGACAATGATGGTGCCGGTTCCGGCGGTTACCAGTACCAGCGCGCCGCGATAGATGAGCCAGCCTGCCAGTGAAGCCACAAACGATGGGATTTTTAGTTGGGCGACCGGAAAGGCTATTATCAATCCGCCTACGACGCCCAGCGCCAGCACCAGCGGGATGACCAGCCAAACCGGCAGTTTCCAGAAGGCCAGCGCGATCGCAGCTACTGCGCCGAGAAAACCGGCCATGAAGCCCACCGAAAGATCGATGTGGCGAATGACGATAACCAGGGTCATGCCAACCGCCAGCACAGCGATGTAACCGGTCTGGTTGAACAGGTTGCTGATATTACGTGACGAAATGAAAATACCATCTGTTGTAAATGTGAAAATTGCCATAATCACGAACAGGGCAATGTACATGCCATATTCGCGGATATTTTGTTTCAAGACTTTCTGGGCATTTTGGACAAACGACATATTGAGCCTCCTCAATTCGTTGCTAGGTGCATGATTTTTTCTTGTGTAGCTTCTTCAATGGGTAGTTCGCCGCTGATTTTTCCCGATGAAACGATGTAAACCCGGTCGCTCATGCCAAGGACTTCGGGCAGCTCAGATGAAATCATGATAATGCTCATACCCTGCTGTACCAGTTTGGTCATGATGGTGTAGATTTCAAATTTTGCGCCCACGTCGATGCCGCGGGTGGGTTCGTCCAGGATCAGGACTTCGGGTTTGACAAACAGCCATTTGCCCAGACAGACTTTTTGCTGGTTGCCGCCGCTCAGGTTGGACACTTTTTGTTCAACACTGGGGGTCTTGATATTCAACGATTCGCGATATTCATTGGCAACCTTGATTTCAGCGTTGTTATCCACGATGCCGTTGCTGGAGATTTCGATCAAGTTCGCCAGGGTAATATTTTGCTTGACGTCTTGAATCAAGATCAGCCCGTCACCTTTGCGGTCTTCAGTGACATAGGCCATGCCCGCTTTGATTGCATCTTTCGGGCGTTTAAAATTCTTTTTCTGGCCCTTTATGTAGAGATCGCCGTTTACTTGGTAACCGCCAGGGTTACCAAACATACTCAAAGCCAGTTCGGTGCGTCCGGAGCCCATTAAGCCGGCCAGACCAATGATTTCGCCTCGTTTTACGTTGATGTTGATGTCTTTAAGAATGGTGCGTCCCAGATTCGGGTCGTATGCATTCCAGTTTTTGACTTCGAGGGTGACTTCATCTGAAACACTTCGCACGCGCTGCGGATAGATGTTGTCAATTTCGCGCCCGACCATATGTTTGATCAATATATGCTCGGAAACTTCGCCCTTGTGAGCGTCCAGTGTACAAATCGTCTGCCCGTCGCGCAGGACGGTGACGGTATCGGCAATTTGAATGACTTCTTTCAATTTATGGGAAATCAGGATGCAGGTAACGCCCTGTTCCCTAAGGTCGCGTAACAGTTTCAGCAGATTGGCGCTATCATCTTCGTTGAGGGCGGCGGTCGGTTCGTCGAGAATGAGAATTTTGACATCCCGGCTAAGGGCTTTGGCAATTTCAACCAATTGCTGTTGGCCCACGCCCAGGTCTTTGACGCTGGCCGCCGGGTTGGTATCGAGTTTTACTTTCTTTAACATATCCCCGGCGCGCTGGACGGTTTCGTTCCAATCCATCACCCCGGCTGCATTTGAGATTTCATGACCGAGAAAGATATTTTCATAAACGGTCATGTCTGAAACAAGAGCCAATTCCTGATAAATGATGGCGATTCCGGCATGTTCACTATCTCGAATGCCGGAAAATTTTTGCGCTCGCCCGGAGATAAAAATTTCACCTGTATAGTCACCGTGTGGATACACACCGCTTAAAACCTTCATTAAGGTGGATTTCCCGGCCCCGTTTTCACCTACCAGGCAGTGAATTTCCCCGGCTTTTACCTGGAAACTAACGTTGTTCAGGGCTTTTACGCCGGGGAACTCCTTGGTGATATTTTTCATTTCCAGCAAAGGTGTTTCCATAGGCAACTCCGGCTCAAGAATGGGCATCAAAATAATTTGAATTATACAGGAATAGTGATGGAATAACTCCATCACTATTCCTGTTGCTTACAGGTTTGTTACGGGTTAGGGCAGGCCGGTGAAGTCACTGGCGGGCCAGTAGCCGGAGTCGATCACGGCTTCGACAACATTGTCCTTATCCACAGTAACAACCTCAGACGGCTTGGCGGGAACATCGACCGTGCCGTTGTTGTAGGTGTTGGTCTGGGGAGGAGTCTGGCCTTGCAGGTAGGCGATGGCAGTGCTGATGGCGTCGGCCACCAGGGTGCGCACGTCTTTGAGCACGGTCATGGACTGTTTGCCGTCGATGATGTACTGGACGGAAGCTTTTTCAGCATCCTGGCCGGTCACAACGAAGCTGGTCACGTCTTTGTCGGCGCCGAAGGTGTCGGCGATCGCGCGAGCGGTGCCATCGTTCGGGGCAAGGATGAAGACGTTGCCTTTGTCGGCAGCGGGAGCGACGGTCAGGTTGGCTTCAGCCAGGCCTTTGGCGGTGTTGAAATCCCAGTTGGTGGTGACCTGGCCGATGATCTTGGCTTGTTCGTCACGGGTCAGGGTGGCCTTGTCGGCCAGGGCAACGGCTTCGCTGGAGTTCTTGATCACGAAAGTGCCATCGGCGATTTTGGGCTGCAGGACAGTCCAGGCGCCTTCGAAGAACAGGAAAGCGTTGTTGTCAGAGGCAGCACCAGCATACAGGTAGAGCGGGTTGCCGGTGCCGGCAGCCTTGTCGACCAGATATTGGGCCTGGGCGGCGCCAACAGCAACACTGTCGAAGGTCACATAGTAATCGACGGCGTCGGTGTCGCGGACGAGGCGGTCATACGAAATGACCTTGACGCCAGCGGCCTGGGCTTCTTCAACGGCGGCAGCAGCGGCGGTGCCGTCCTGCGGGCAGATGATCAAAACCTGGATACCCTTGGTGATCAGGGCCTCGACATTGGCTTTCTCTTTGGCCGAATCGCCCTGGCTGAAGAGAATTTCAACTTCGTACCCGGCAGCGGTCAGGGCTTCCTTGAAACGGGTTTCATCCTGGATCCAGCGGGGTTCATCTTTGGTCGGGAGCACGATACCAACTTTGCCGGTGATGGCCGGGGCAGGGGCAGCGCCTTCTTCCAAACCGGTGAACTCACTGGCCTGGTAATAGCCCGAGTCGATCAGAGCGGCTTTGACATTGGCTTTGTCGACGCTGATAACTTCAGACTGCTTGGCGGGAACGTCGATCTTGCCGTTGTTGTAAGCGCCGGTGGTTGTGGGGGTCTTGTCTTCGAGCAGGGCCACAGCCATGCCGATCGCATCCTTCACCAGGGTGCGGACATCTTTGAAAACGGTCATGGACTGCTTGCCATCGATGATGTACTGGACGGAAGCTTTTTCAGCATCCTGGCCGGTCACAACGAAGCTGGCTACGTCTTTGTCAGCGGCGAAGGCATCGGCGATCGCGCGAGCGGTGCCATCGTTCGGGGCAAGGATGAAGACATTGCCTTTATCGGCGGCAGCGGCAGAAGTCAGGTTGGCTTCAGCCAGGTTTTTGGCGGTGTTGAAGTCCCAGTTAGTGGTGATTTGGCCGATGATCTTGGCCTGTTCGTCACGGGTCAGGGTGGCCTTGTCGGACAGGGCAACGGCTTCGCTGGAGTTCTTGATCACGAAAGTGCCATCGGCGATTTTGGGCTGCAGGACAGTCCAGGCGCCTTCAAAGAACAGGAAAGCATTGTTGTCAGAGGCAGCGCCGGCATACAGGTAGAGCGGATTGCCAGTGCCCGTTGCGCCGTCAAGCAGGTATTGTCCCTGGGCGGCGCCAACAGCAACACTGTCGAAGGTTACGTAGAAATCGACAGCATCGGTGCCGGTGATCAGGCGGTCATACGAAATCACCTTTACGCCAGCTTTGCGGGCTTCTTCAACGGCGGCGGCAGCGGCGTTACCGTCTTGTGGGCAAATGATGATGACCTTGACGCCCTTGGTAATCAGGGCTTCAACGTTGGCTTTCTCTTTGGCCGAATCGCCCTGGCTGAAGAGAATTTCAACGGTGTAACCTTCGGCCTGGAGTGCTTCCTTGAAGCGGGCTTCGTCCTGGATCCAGCGCGGTTCGTCTTTGGTCGGGAGCACGATACCAACAGCCAGTTTATCTTCGGATTCGGCGGGGGCGGTGGCAGCGGGGCCGCATGCGGCCAAAATTGTTGAGGCGACCATTAAAAGGGCCAGCAACACAAACAGTGAACTCTTCTTAAACATTGACAATCCTCCTTGAAAATTTACAGTTGATTGGGAAATCTCTTGCTACAAAAACAACGATTAACTATCGTGACAGAACACCTCCTTTGCTTTACGAAGGTAAAACCATACACTATAATGATAGTTAATTGTGTATCAAGGGTTCAACCCCCTTCTCCCCCTTTTCTTTGCGACAATCCCCCTAATTTAACTAGGGGATTTCTCCTAAAAGCGATCTGCCAACCAACCCAATGACTACGATTAAAACCCTGCTTGCCGATGACCATGCCCTGATTCGGGCCGGATTGCGCGATGCGCTTGCCAGCCTGCCTGGGCTTGCAGTTGTGGGTGAGGTTGGCAATGGTCCAGACCTGATGCGGGCCGTTGAAACCCTGCAACCATCCTTGCTGGTCATGGATGTCAATATGCCTGATTTTGAGCCGGTGGCAGCCGTACAACATATCCGCGCCTTGCACCCGGATATCAAAATACTGGTGGTCAGCGCCTACGACGACGAAGCTTATGTGGTTGGTCTGCTGGCTGCCGGGGTGGACGGCTACCATCTCAAGGATCAGCCGCTTTCAGACCTTGAATTGGCTGTCCGGCGTATACTCGATGGCGGCCGTTGGATTTCCGACCCATTGGTCAACCGCCTGGTCAACCAGCAAGTCCGCCCCGTCGAAGCGGCCCCGGCGCTTACCCGTCGTCAGCGCGAACTGCTTTATATGCTTACCCAGGGTTACAACAACCAGAAAATCGCCTGGGAAATGGATTTGAGCATCAAAACAGTTGAAAATCATCTGACCGCTCTCTACCGCGCCATTGGCGCCGAAAGCCGCCTTGAAGCCAACAACTATGCCGGTAAGCATCCTGAAGTGCTGCTCATCCCTGAAAAAGAGAGACAGGGCCAAACCGATTCGCATGGCGAAAGCCTGGATGTGCTTGTTCTTGACGATAACCCCCGTTACCGCGCCCAACTGGCAAAACTGCTCGCAAAAACCTGGCCTCAGGCCAGTGTTCATGAAGCCGATGACTGCCAGCAAGCTGTGCGCCTGGCAGAACAGGTTAAGCCCTTTCTGGCCTTTATTGATGTTGTATTAAAAGAAGAAGATGGTATCCAATGTGCGCGGCGCATCAAGGCGGCTTCTCCTGCGACCTTGATGGTGCTTATCAGTGCCTATCCTGACCGTGAATTTCGCCGCATTGGTCTGAACGCCGGGGCGGTTGCTTTCCTCGATAAAAAAGACATCGATGCGGCCACTGTTCGCCAGGTGGTCGAAGACGCCCTGGCGCGCTGAGCCTATTTCCCGGCCAGGGATGGATATGGGCTGGGAATTTCGATCTGGAGCGCCATGCCGCCATCTTCAGGAGACTCAACCTGCATGGTGCCTCCCAGCAGGCTTACCCGTTCACTGATTCCCACCAAACCAAAATGTTTCTGCGCTGAAAGTTTCGCCAGGTTAATCGGCCTGGCGATTCCTTTTCCGTTGTCTGATATCTGCATTAGCAGGCTGGCCATGGGGGTTCGTGACAGGGCCAGATGCACGCTGGTTGCTTCAGAGTGCTTACGCACGTTGCTCAACCCTTCCTGAACGATCCGAAAAACGGATAGTTCGATCGGCTCAGGCAGGCGTCCCAATTCGGGATCAATCTCCAGAATGACCTTGATCCCGCTCACCTTTGACCATTGGTGAGTCAGTGAGCGGATGGCTGCCGAAAGGCCGTGGCTGTCGATCGTTGGCGGGCGCAGGTCGCTACATAACTGGCGCAGGCTGCTGACCACTGAGCGAATCCCGTTGCGAATCCCGGTCAGTTCCTCGCGCTGTGTCAGATCGCTGATTTCGCTTTCGGCATCTTCCAATTGGTAATTGTAGCTGAGCAAATCCTGAATGACCTGGTCGTGCAAATCGCGCGCCAGGGCTTTGCGTTCGGCCTCACGCTCGGTCATCAGACGCCGGTTGGCATCCTGCAAAGCCAGGTTCAGACGATCAAGCGCCTCGACCTGGTCGCGCAGGCGCTCGATCAACTGGCGATTAAGCGAGTCTTGCGCTTCCAGGCTTTCGCGCAAGGTCATTTGAGTGCGACGCAGTTCCTCGGCTTGTTGTTGGGCTGCGTAATAATTTTCGAAAGCCCAGATGACCGGTGTGACCTGCTCCTGGCGATTCGAGCCAACAATCAATT
>JAKLPV010000068.1 GCA_022013685.1 Anaerolineae bacterium | reverse complement strand
CGCATATGCGCGAACATCTTCTGCTTTTAGCTCATGTTGGTGTATCATCTCAGGGGGCATCTTTCCGTAATCGGTTTTGGTTGGCACCTTACCTTTTACCAGAGTTGCCCCTTTTGTCAATCAAATCTGTGATTTACTGAAAGTATCCAGGTTTGTTTGCTGAAAAAGGGTTTCATCATTCCCTGCCTGTGTTCGAGAAGTAATAAGATAAAGTATAGACAAGCCGGATGAAAAATCAAGTGACTTTTGTCACCTTTGAGATTTCTATGCAATGTTTATGCTCAAGCCCTGCTTAAACACGGGCCGCCAAACAAAATTTCATTTCAAAACTTTTTTCGGCTCACAAGCGCCAGCGCTTCAAAGGTGTGCCTGCATACATGCCCACCTTGGTGGCTCAAGTTTATAGGCACACTTTCGAGGTCCACACAACCAAACAAGAAAAACCGCTCTGAATGAGCGGTTTTTCTTGTTTGGTAAAGAGCCATGAAAGCATATTTCTTCGAGGCAAGCGTCAGTCTGAAATCGTCGTCACCGCGCAGGCGTACTCCGTGGGAATTCAGCGCACTGACAATCTTCAGACAAAGCCTCCCCCAAGTGGCGGAGACAAACACTCCCCGGTCGATGGATGTGGCCAGAGAGTATTCATTATAGAATGAGTTCAGGTGTCGATTGAGTATTCCATGCTCAATTCGGCAAGTTTGATAATTCAAGAAATGATCCCAACCTTTGAGTGGGGTCGAAGGGATAAAACATGTTCGATCCAATTCTCGTTCCATTGGACGGCTCACAGTTGGCTGAGTGCGTTCTGCCCCATGCAATTGCCATCGCCCGTTCTTTCGATGCACAAGTCACACTTCTGCGCATTCTGGAAAAGAACCAGGCTGGAGGCACGTCCGCGCAATTGTTCGACCTGCTCAACTGGCAAATCCAAAAAACGAAGGCGGGGCTGTATCTTGAAAAGACAAAATTGCACCTTCAAGAGGCGGGCCTGCGGGCGCAGGCCGCGGTACAGGAGGGGCTGGTGGCAGAAGGGATTACAGAATTCGCCCAACGCCAGAAGATGAAATTGATCGTTCTGAGCAGCCACGGGCGAAACGGCCTGACTCCATGGGGCATGAGCAGCACCTCGCAAAAGATCATTCTGGGCGCGCCAACCTCGGTCTTTATCGTCCGGGCGAGCCAACCCCGCCTGGAAGGCATCTCAGAAACCGCACTTTATCAACGCATTCTGGTTCCGTTGGATGGCTCGCAACGCGCAGAGAACGTTTTGCCGGTCATCACCCAATTGGCGCGCTTTCATCAGGCCCAGGTCCATCTCGTACAGGTTGTCCAAACGCCAGAAATGGCGCGCCAGATGCCGCTGACAGGCGAAGACATCGACCTCTCCAACCGCATGGTTGCCCGCAACCAACAGGAGGCCGGGCTTTATCTCGAGCAGGTCAAATTGCGTTCGTATCTGAAAAGCATCCCCGTTCAAACACACCTGATCACCAGCGCCAACGCCGCTGCCGAATTGCACCAATTGGTGGAACTGGAACAAATCGACCTAGTTGCGTTGAGTGCGCACGGCTATTCAGGGAATCACCAGTGGCCTTATGGCAGTATTGCCAATAATTTCATCATGTATGGCAAATCACACCTGATGATCGTCCAGGATCTGCCTGCCAAACTCGATATAACTTTCAGGGAACGCACAGAGCATTAACGTATGCAAATCGCCCCGCAGATCATTCTCCCTGAACCAGCCAACCCTGACGCAGACAACCAACTGCGGGAATTTGCGCGCTGGCTGGCCGAAACACACACCCTCAATACAGCCCGCATTCACAAACCTGACCTGTTGGACCGCCTGGAAAACTGGGAACTGGCCTTGCGGAATGCCTATGCCATCTTCAAGGCTGTCCCGGCCAAAGACGCGCCGGCTTCACGGGCCGGCGAATGGATGCTGGATAATTTTTACGTGGTCAAGCAGACCCTGCGCCAGATCGAAGAAGACCTGCCAGACAATTTTCTCAGCCAGCTGCCCATGCTGGATTCGGAGCTGCCGCGCATCTTTGCGCTGGCCCGCGAATGGATCGGATACAGCCAGAGCCAGCTTGACCTGACCCTGGCCGCCTCTTTTGTGCGGGATTATCAACAAGTCAGGCCGCTGACGATCGGCGAACTATGGGCCCTGCCGATTATGCTGCGAATCGGGATTCTGGAGCGGCTGGTCTACGCCACCGCAGAGCTAACCGGGATGGAGATGCCGGAGGGAGTGGTCGAAATCCCAATCCGGGCCGAGATCGACTGGCCGAGCGAGACGATCGTCGCCAACTGTTTTCTCAGCCTGCGCTTGCTGGCAGCAACAGACTGGAAGGATTTTTTCGAACAGACCAGCCGGGTCGAGCAGATTTTGCGTGACGACCCGGCCCAGGTCTATGCAGCCATGGATTTCAAAACCCGCAACAGTTACCGCGGTGTGATCGAGGAACTGGCGCGCCATTCAACACTCAGCGAGGAACAAGTCGCGCTCACCACCGTCGAACTGGCGCGCAACGTGCCGGGAGACAAGGCCTCGGGCAGGCAGGGCCACATCGGCTTTTATCTACGGGGTGCGGGAAGGGCGCTGCTCGAAGCCAGCGTCCGCTACCAGCCCGGATTAATCATCCGCTTCAACCGCGCACTGCTCGCCGCGCCCACTTCCACCTATCTCGGAAGCATCGCCACGCTTTCGATGCTGCTCACGCTGGGCCTGCTCGCTTATGCCAGCCTGGCGGGCGGTTCTCTTGCCCAGATGGTCATCGTTGGCCTGCTAGGCTTTGGCCTGGCATTGGAATCTGCGATCACGATCGTGCATTGGCAGGTCACCCACCGCATCAAGCCCCTCAGCCTGCCGCGCATGGATTTTTCAGAGGGCATTCCGCCCGGCAACCGCACCATGGTGGTTGTGCCAACCCTGCTGGAAAGCGCCGACGAACTCAACCATCTCTTGCAAGAGCTGGAACTTTATTATTTAGCCAACCCCGACCCGCAATTGACCTATGCCCTGCTGACCGATTTCGGCGATGCCCCGACAGAGCATACGCCTAACGATGACCAACTGCTCGCGCTGGCAGTAACTGGCGTTGAAAACCTGAATAAAAAGCGCAATAGTCCCGGCCCCGGCTCGGGAGACAGAAACACGCCGCCCTTCTATTTATTCCACCGTCATCGACAGTGGAATCCGTCTGAAGGGGTTTGGATGGGCTGGGAACGCAAACGCGGCAAACTGGCCGATTTCAACCGCCTGCTGCTCAACCTCGGAGAAACGGCCTACACCACCCAGGTCGGGGATGTCAGCATTCTCGCATCCATCAAATATGTTATTACGCTGGATGCAGACACCTCCCTGCCGCAGGGCAGCGCCAACCGGCTGATCGCCACCCTGGCCCACCCGCTCAACCAGGCCGAATTCTCAGCGGACGGGCGCT
>JAKLPV010000067.1 GCA_022013685.1 Anaerolineae bacterium | reverse complement strand
GCGCTCACACCACACCACGCGGCCTCCCCCGGGAGACTTTACCCACCACCCGCCACACTTTGCATCTGGTAAACATACGTCCGGCGATGCCTGGTAAACATCACCCGGCTATGGGTGGTAAACATGACCCGACTATTGACACACACTCGATCGAAACCAGCACCCTGCGCATTCTCAAACCCACCGGCGAAACGGTTGGGACGGGGTTCCTTGTTGCCTCCAACCTGGCCGTGACTTACGCGCGTGCCGTCAAATCCAAGTTTAATTGGCTGTTTTAGAAAAACACCCAGCTACACCATTCCTGAGTTCTTTCTTCAAGATCAAGGGGAGAACCCCATGCAGTGCCCACGATGTAACGCCCTCAACCCTGAATATGCCAGATTCTGTATGGAATGTGGTGAGAAACTTGCCGCAAAATGCGCCCAATGCGCGGCAGAACTACCCCCGAATGCGAAATTCTGCCTGGAGTGTGGGGGGAAAGTTGTCGCAGGAGAAAAGCCAAAGGAAGAAGCAAATTTTGAGCGGTTAATTCCACGGGAATATGCCGAGCGCCTGCGCCGATCTGTCAGTGAGCAACCGGCCAACGAGCGCCGCCTGGTGACGATCCTGTTTTCAGATATCAAAGGCTCCACCGCCCTGGCTGAGCGCATGGATCCCGAAGAAGTGCTGGAAATCATAAACGGCGCGTTTGAGGCATTAATCACACCGATTTACAAACACGAAGGCACGTTGGCGCGCCTGATGGGCGATGCCATCCTGGCCTTTTTCGGCGCTCCGGTGGCGCATGAAGATGATCCCCAGCGAGCCGTGCGCGCTGCGTTGGAAATCCAGGCCGGGGTGCAAGAATACGCCAACCAGTTGGCGAGAGAACGCGGAATAACGGGATTCAGCGTCCGGGTGGGTATCAACACCGGGATGGTGATTGTGGGCGAAGTGGGGTCTGATTTACGAGTGGAGTACACCGCTATCGGCGATGCCATCAACACTGCCGCGCGCATGGAACAAAACGCCCCGGTGGGCGGCATTCTTATTTCGCAGGATACCTACCAGCATGTGCGCGGGCTGTTCGAGACAGAAGCCCAGCCGCCGCTAACGGTCAAGGGCAAATCGAATCCAATCCAAACTTATGTTGTGGAAAGTGTACGCTCTCGCGTGGGATTGCGCGCGCCGGAACGTGGTATCGAAGGGCTGCAAACTCCGCTGGTGGGGCGTGAGACCGAACTGCTCTGGCTCCGAAATATCTACCAGGATGCGCTGCAAGAATCCCAGACCCATCTGGTAACGGTGGTCGGCGAGGCCGGGGTGGGGAAATCGCGCCTGTTGGACGAATTCGTGAACCAGTGTGTGGCTGACTCAGGGGTATGTACGCTGTTTGGGCGGGGCGCACCAGAATCGCAGTCCCAGGGTTTCGGGCTGTGGCGCAGCCTGTTCAGCGCTTACCTGGAAATCCAGGAGAGCGACAGCGCCGCTCAGGTCAGCGAGCGCTTCCGGCGCGAGCTGGCCCCCGAACTGCTGCCCGGCCAGGCCGAGGGGGTGGCGCGTCTGCTCGGCTTTGAAACGAACTCTGGGCTGGCGGATGGCGGCAGCCTGGAAATCCAGGGGCAGGACTGCATCGAGGATTTTTTCCGCAGCATCACCCCCCGCCGACCCGCGCTGGTGATTTTGGATGACATCCACTGGGCGGATGCGGCCAGCCTGAGTCTGGTGGATCGGTTGGTAACCGCCTTGCCCGACCGCCGGCTGCTGTTTCTGTGCCTGGCGCGCCCCGCGTTATATGAAACCCGCCCGCACTGGGGCGAGGGCCGCGAGTGTTACGAACGATTGGACCTGCGCCCGCTCTCCCGGCGCAACACCCGCCACCTGCTCGGCCACCTGCTGCCGACCCCGACCCCCGAACTGGAAGAAACCCTGCTCAAGAGCGCTGATGGCAACCCGTACTACACCGAAGAACTGGCACGCATGTGCCTGGATTTAATGGCGCGCGGGGAAGGAAGCGGCCCCAGCCTGCTGGCGCATATCCCCAGCACGCTGACCGGGGTTTTGCAGGCCCGCCTGGAAACGCTCTCTGCATCAGAAAAGACCGTCCTCCAGCAGGCTTCGGTCGTAGGCCGAGAATTTTGGGATGTCCTGCTGACCGACCTGACCCTGGCCCAGCCCGAAAAGTCCGCCCAGGCTGTCACCAGACACCTGGAAAGCCTGCGTAACCGGGCAATGGTAGAGCAGCGTGAACGCTCCAGCTTCTCCAACGCAAATGAGTACACATTCAAACACGCCGTTTTGCAAGAGACGGTTTATGAGACGATTCTTCTCAAACAGCGAAAGCAGTATCACGCCCAGGTTGCAGCCTGGTTGGAAGAGCATGCTGGCGATCGGGCCTCTGAATACTGGCCGCGCATCGCCGCTCATTACGAGCGCGCTGGTCAGCCTGAAAAAGCGGCTGATTTTTGGCAGAAAGCGGCAGAAAATGCTCAGATGAAGGACATCTTCGACGAGGCAGAGCGCAGCTACCGGCGTGTGCTGGCGCTGCTTCCGGCAGATTCCCCAGACCTGGCCGATGAAATCCGCCTGCGCAGGGCACGCATACTGGTTGAGTTGGGTTCATTCGTTACTGACAAGACGGTTGGGGAAGCTGACTTGAAAACGAGCCTGCTTATCAGCGCTCAAATCCCAGGGCAAGCAGCATTGGCGCTAACCAGTCAAGCATATCGCAACCTGGGGTTGAAATATTTTTTTGAAGACGATGCCTATCAAAAGGGGTGGGAGTATATCTCCCAGGCGCTGGAATTTGCCCGGCAGAGCGGCAGCGCACTTGAAATCGCGGAATCCCTGGCTGAGCAGGCCATCCTGCTTGTTTTCCAGCGCAACCTGCCCGAAGCCGAAAATTTATTCCGCGAATCTGTTGCCAGCTACCGCCGGCATACTTTCACATCCCTGCGCGAGGCAAGCACAACCTCTTATGATCCCATCCTGCTAATTCTCATCCGTCTGGAAAAGCGGCGCGGGCACGAAGAAGCCGCGAAAGCCTACTCTGACGAACTGTTGGAATTTGTCCACAAAAACACTCACGGCCTGCAACATCCCTTGTTGTTATCAGCGCGATACAAGCTGGCTTTGGTAGCTGGCGATGACAAAGAAGCCGAAGCTGTAGCGCGGCAGCTACTACGGATCGCTGAAGAAACGGGGGAGCGCGGATTATGGGCCGGGGCCAGCGAAAACACCATCCAGGCCTGCCTCGCGCAGGGTCTCATTGCCGAAGCCGAGGCAGTTGCCCAGCGGATGCTCGAACAGGTACGCAAATGGCAAAACCTCTCGTGGGAAAGGAATGCTCTATACCACTTAACGCGTATTGCCCAGGCGCGAAAAGATTGGCAGACGGGACAGGCATGGCTCTCACAAGCCTTGCAAATCGATCTGCGCCACGCCAAGGGCGACCCGAACGCTACGCATTTGCCCCTCTTATCCTATGCCGGTCATTTTTATGCCGCCCAGGGTGATTGGGGAACTGCCAACCAATATTTTCATCGAATTTTGACTTTCGAGCGGCTGGAGAATGCCGGGCCAGACATTCTGAATCTACTCGTGCAACTGGCCGAGCCGCTGTCCAGGATCAACGAACTGGAGTTGTTGGCCGAACTGGTTGGCGCGCTGGAAAGTATGCCCATGCTTTATACGCCCTGGAACGAACGCACCTACATCGCTCCGGTTTGCCCCCTGCTCAACCTGGATGAACCCGCCCAGGCCGCCGCCTACCAGCGCGGGCTGGAGCAGGGAGCCATGCCGCTCATCCGACGCCTGACGGATTTATTTGCGCCAAAGTAAAAAATTCTGTTCAGACGAGAAGTAAGATTCTCACGCGGTTTATGATGGTTTGAAGGAAAGGACTCATCCATGCCCACCCTCGAACTGACCCTCCAGCGCAAAACCGACAGCGGCTGCCCTAACGGTTCGTCCCTGGCTCACTGTTTCGAAGGGTCTGCCCACGGGGCCGGTGCACCCAATCAAGATGGCGGACCATCATTTTTCTCATCAGGATACTGCGTATCCTGATGATGTAGTGTTGAACGCGTTTTTAAAGACTTACTCATTTCTAAAGATGGCTTGTGCGCTTCTAGGATTGAAGCCTTCAGGAAATTGGGTGGCTCGATTGAAAATAGCACCACTAAAGTCAGTTGCTTCTAAATCCGCAGAAATTAAGATTGCATTTTTTAGTATAGCACCTGAAATTATTGCTTGATGCAATTTCGCCCCTCTCAAAAATGCCCCTTCGAGATTAGCACCAGATAAAATAGCTGTTTCCATACTTGCATCTCTAAAAGATGCATTTTTCAAGTTCGCTCCCGTGAAATCTGCACTATCCAAAACAGCGCCTTTCAAATTACACCCTGCAAGATTCGCTTTTCTTAGTGAAACACCCTTAAGTGAACCATCAAACAGCCAATTGTAGGCTCTTAATTCCTCAACTGCGCGAAGCGCTATGCCGTTATCCGGTGACCTCATTTCACGAATGAGCTGCTCTTTTAGTTGTAAATTCTGGCGATATTCATAAAGTGCGTCAATAAGCAAAACTGTTAAAGCAATACTAACAAGTTCTGTGCTTGCATTGGCATAGTAATCTTTGATTACATCAGCGTATTGCCACGTTTCTGGATAAGAGTGTAAAAATCCAGTCAGAACACCTGATATTAGAAGAAATATCCCAACAATTGCTCGTAAGTGTTTCATGCTTTCTTGCCCACTTTATTCTTGTGCTTTAGTGATGAGCCAACGCCCAACGGTTTGCGGTTTGCCCCGCATGTTCCTGCGGGATACTGGCGTTGGCGCAAAAATGGATTCTGCTTGGGAGCAGAAGAAACTTGAAGTGAGAAAATACTCAAAAAGCACTTTATAAATCACCTGCTTTTGTGTTGGCTTTTGTTTTGCTGTCCTTCACTACCTTTCATTTTCTTAAGAAACTTGCGAGTTGTGACTTCGCTTATCATAACTAAAACCAAAAAAGACAAAACTAAACCTGCCACAACATATATTGACACAGTGTAAGCAAAAAAATAATAGGGGAGAGTTAAAACAATTATTGCGAATTTCATCCAACTTATCATTCCTTCAAAAGGAGATGATGGGGACTCCGTTTTGTATTTGCCAGTGAGTGCATTAATTTTTGCCATGTTTGTATCAATTCGCATATTTGTCCAGTTGATTAAATGATAGAAAGTTCCGATGAGCAAAACAAAAGAAAAAGATATAACAACTAATTGGAGATGCTCTTTGAGTAAGGTATCTATCGAGTTAAGCAAAATTGAGTTTACAAGGAGAATCCCGCCAAAGAACTGCCAATTCCTGTTTACATAGAAGCGATGATGTTCCATCAAAGGAGCAATCAAGGCTGTTTTATCAATTTGGTTTTGTTCGCTCATATCTGATCTCACAATCGTTTCTTCGGTTGGTTTTGATTTTGTTGTTTTGCAAATCAAGCGCTGAAAGGTTTGCGTTACTGGGAACTGGGGCGGATGTAGACTGTGCTTGGGAGAAGAAAAAACTCGAAGCCAGCCTGCCCTGATGGCGCTTTGTTAGCCGTGATTTTTCTGAGACGAAAGCGGCTGGCCTGACAAAGCAAAACCTTGAAAAGCAACAACATGGATTTAAAAAACTTCGATATGTTTTCTCGAAAACTTCTAAATATTTTGCACAAAACTTCTAGATGTTTTTACTTTTAGACTTTGCTTGGGGGCAGAGAAAACTCGAAGCCAGGGAAAAGGCTTGACTGCGAATCACGCCGCAGAATCTTCAGCGTCCAGCGCCCTTAATGTAAGATGGTGGCCCACAATCTTGATTGAATAAACACTATCTGTTTCCTAAGAATGCGGTGCTGGGCGTAATCATTAGGCATATTGTTTGTGAAAATCATTATTTCTGTTTTGCTTCCCGAATATGTTTAGGGATTTCTTCCACCCAATGATTATCTTTCCTATACGGACCAACCACGAAAACATGAGATTGGATAAACTCATTCAGTTCTTCAGACTCTTCAATTCGAGCCACTTTTAGAGATTCTTGATATAGTGAGGCGGAATCAAAATGCTCTAAAACTGTGTAATGATCGATATTGTAAATATACGGTTCATCACCTGGATCATAGCGTACAACATCGATTCCAGGAGAAGGGTTATATATTCCACTACCGGCAGTCATTACATGCGCTGCCATAGAGACTAGACCAGAAATAGGCGCAGGAACATTTACCAGTATTATCGGTTCTCCGCGTTCATCTACTATCCGCTCCCATTCGATTCGATCAACAATGAATACAGATTTATCTGTCACATGTTCAAGAGCGTATTGGAGACGACTGTTTTCTTTCATGTAATAATTTTCCTAATAGAAAAAATGTAACGAGGCTTTTCTCTTCTCTATATAGAATTGTTCTAACGAATTAAGGGCTGGTGCAGCTGCTTTTACTGCTTTGGCCTACACCCAAATAAGATGGCGGGACATCATTTTTCCCATTACATTAAGATAATGGGTTTTGCATGCCCACTCTCCGCACCAATCACATCTATGTAAATCACCTGGCCATTTGTTTGTTGAGTACCATTGAGGTTCACTAATATAACTGCTTGTATCTCCTGTTGGGCCCGGGGAGGTGTAGTCACATGTCATCCCAGGTTCTTTGGCTTCTACGCCACATATATGGCATCTGAAGTTCTTAAGATTTTCAGAACTGGGATGTTCGCGATCATAATCTTCCTGTATTTTTCGTTTTCTTTCACTAAGCTCTCTTTCTTCATCTTCCTTTTTCTTTCGGTATTTATCATCTTCCCTTTTGAGCACATCATCTTTCCATGACATAGCAGCCTCCTTCGATTAAAAGTTACTCTTTAGTTGTTATCGTTTAAACATAATTCAAAGGCAACGAAAGTAGTATTGTAGATCCGTTTGGGTAATATTCCTAAAGTAATGCCATCCCAATTTTGTCAAAGTTGAAGATTTGTTTTTCGCCTTTTCTGCATAATAATGGCCTGTTGATTTTTTTTGTTTTTCTTTGCCAATCTTATAAAATATTTACTGGCTTCAGTAGAAACATCTGATGTTTCTTTTCTTTAACTGCATTCTTGCCGCCTAATGACAGGCGTTACCGGTAAGGAATTGGCGGAGAAAACCACCAGACGCCGAATTCGCTATTGGAGCCAGACCCCCGAAGGTGTAGGTGTTCCCCCCACACTTGTCCGGCGCGCGATGTTAACCCATTTTTGATTTCACAAGGCTTTTGCCTTTTTCATTTAATTTTGATGTTGTACAAATTGATTTTATCATTGCTGCGATTCCAACTAAAGCCAGAAGGGCTACTGCGGGGCGCAACGAATAAGTTGGTTTGTTAGGTATATCTTTCTTTTCGATGCCTACTTCTTGGACTATTTTTTGAACGGGTATATTATGTTGACTCTGACGGGATTCTGTCTTGCTTGACTCAAATATGGTTAAGAGAAACCCAAGCAAGAAAACAACAAAATCCGAAAACACTTCCGCTAATCCCGAAAAAGTATAATCCTGTATTAATAGTTTTCTGGAAAAGAAATCCCAGTGCTTCATAATTGTTGCAATTACCCCTAAAGACAAGCTAACATAAAGTAGTATGCTTATTTGTTTTCTTGCACTTTTGATTTGGCTAAAATAATAGTAACCAAAGGCAAGAGCAATTGAAATAATCGTTGTAAATATTATTTTTAATTCGCTGTTCGCAGGGATAACTAGATATGAAATGATACTGATTATGAAAAGCACAAATTTGACGATTGCATTGTCAAATTTCAATTTCCATATATCTATTGCCAACCAAATAATAAAAAAAAGGATGATTAGAAAGGCGGCTTCGTTTGGAAGCGATGCACGTTTGGTTTCAATAGTCCAGGTATGGTTTCCCCAGAAATCAGATCTTTCTTGATATTTCCTAATTACAAGAAATTGGTCTGCAAAATATAAAAATATTGAGACACTCAATCCTGAAATTGTTCCTTCAATCCATTTTTCGGCGGAGTCAGAAATATTATCGTAAATAAGATAGTAGCCCCCAAATATAGTCCAGCCAATAAAAAAAATAAATGTTGTGTCAATAAACCTTAGATTAAAATTATGTGATAACAAATTCCTTCCAGAGAAATATGCCAATAGAATGAAGCCGAGAATGTATACCAAAATGGCTGTTTTTAAGCGGTGTTTTTTCATCGGCTCATTACTTCTTGATCATAATACTTAACGATGATGGCGGACTAACGGCGGTTGTTACCGGCGGGCGGGGGAATTGGCAAAAAAAAGCCAAAGGTGGAATCCACCGTTGGGAATGAATCCCTGTGGGCGCGGGGCAAAGCCCCGCCCGTCCGCATGCGCGCAATGTTGGGCATTTTTTGAACGCGGAAACACCTTACGGCATTTGTTAATACATTGGGCTACTCCAGAAATCCCATTTTCTAAAGGTCTTGGCCGATTGCTGTATTCTACGATAGTAAGCTTCAAGTTCATGCAAGAGATTTTGAGGCACATCTTTTTGTAATTGGCTTAAAATATAGCTAAATTCTTCGGAACGCTCGTGGCTCAATTCCTCTTTTAGAATTTTTTCTATTGGCATAAGGAGTATAAAAATCGCTGCTTTGTCAGATGAGTTGCCTTTATCAGCTACTTCTGCTGCTTGTCTTATAAATACATCTGCGTGTTCATCCATCCACGTTTCAATACTTTGCTCTGGATTTAATAGGTTGATATATAAAAGCGATAGCCGCCTAATCGCATTCCTAGCTGAATCATTATATTCTGGCAATGCCAATAAAATAGCTCGTGCCTCATCAAACCGCACAGCTTTTCGCAGCATGTCAGCATATACAAGAGGATACTCTTTCTGTGCTTCCTTCTTTTCTAACAGATTGACAAATTCTTGCGCTTTTTCTTTGGGGCTTAGACCTATAAACATATTAGGCATTAGGTTAATTAGCATAATCAATAATTCAGTTTCATTAGGCTGTTCGTCAATGTATGAATCAATCAAAGTGCCGATAATTCTTGGGTTGAAAGAATACAAGTACGCCTTTTCAATCAACAACTTATAAATCTCTTCTTCATTACAACCTTTATTCAATTCTGCCAAAATATCTTTTGCTTTGTCTATCTGATTTACCCCAATATAAGCAACAACTTGTAACTGCGAAGTTTCTACTTGTGGAGACTTGATTTTATCCAGCCATTTTAATGCATCGTTATATTTACCCATAATGAGCAGCTTATGGGCAATGCTATGATAATCTTCGTTAGTTCGGCGAAATTCTTTCCAAGAAAAAATACTCGTTAAACCAGCTATTCCTAACAAAATAGAAGATACTCCAATAAAGTAATCATTTGGCATTAATCTGTTACCCAAAATATCTTCAATTTTTGATAGCCAAGAAAAGTCCAACAGTTGTCTAGCAACCTGCAATAATATACCTGGACTGATGTTTTGCAGGCCATATATATAGCCTGATAAGGAAAGAATTGTTATGCTAAAAATACCACCTGCTATGAGAAGAAAATTAACGTAGGGATTAACAAGGCTTTTCTTAAGTCTCTCAGAAAGTTCTTCGGATGAAATACAATGACCGAGTAGGCGTAGCAAAACATGAGCTATAAAAATCAGCATTACAGAATTGGGTAAATATGCTCCTCCAACAATAATCACCGAAGCAATAAGTAATAGAGTTGCATAAACTCTTATAACATCATATGGATTAAGCAAAAGGTATGCCTGCAAAGGCATACGGCGCATAGAACTATTCCCAAACAGCCGCACATATTTTATTACTATAAACGGTATGGTTAATAAAGGCACAGGCCAAATAAGGCTATCGGCCAGGGTGGTAACAAACACAATAGCTGCGCCTCGTAATTTCTCCCGCTTTGGTACTAAAACATTATTAATAAAATTGTGGATACCTAAATCATTATTTAATGGGTTCAGTGAATTTGCCACAAGTACGGCAAGGAGCAAGAATAAAAAGAAGATTACTGAAATTATCGCATAACCCCATAAAAAAATAGGTAGCCAAAACGCTTGGAGTAACCACAAAACCCCATATCCTACCAATAGAATTAATAGTATAACGAGTAATGTTAATATGATTCTGCCTATGATTCTAAACAAACGACTCATGAATTTTGACCTTCTCAGACTGCCCAACTATAGATTCAGCATCCGCCGTTAATGGGTTGACAGGCAGATCCAGCCTTGCAAAAAAAACGCATTATCATAATAGTTTTTTAGCGGGCGATTGGTAGAAATTAGGCTTCATAAACTTGTTCTGAATGGGTACAATACCCCCCAGCACATAGAAAAAGTATAGCATAAAAAGAACTTGGAAGATTGGTGTTCCAGATATCCACTGGCCTTTCTTGCTGCTTCAGGAATACCGCGCCCCACCACCAGGCACAAGAATCTTTATCCGTCATCGATACATCCGTTTCGCGATGCAGACATGCCCGCCAAGCCAGACATAACGCCTGGCCGGGACGAACCGGACTACATCAACGTGCGTGTGCCTGGCGGCGCAACATCCCTGATAGACCGCCACTAGGGGCGACCGGGCGCGCGTACACGGTTTTCTGCAAAGCCGCGACTTCAAGGAATCGCTTACCGAGTTCCTGGGCAAGGCCCGCAAAAATGGCGAAACCCCGGACGTCGAGAAACTTCTGCTTCCAGAAACATGCAATACAAGTGGCATTGTTTTGCGTGGTTTAGGCATAACCGCATGAAAACGGGGCCTTTTAGGCCTGTTTTCTACCAAAAATCACGCAATACAATCTTGCTGCGGGTAAAAAATGGAAGATTGTAAGACGTAGCTTTCTAGCCGAGACCGCGCCCCAAAGACTGTCTGTCGCGAGGATTCTGATACGGGCTACCGCTTTGCTTCCCTTTCTCATCGAGGGGATGCAACCATTCGATATAGCCAGTCACCCGGCCACATCGGTTACTTGATGCCTGGCTGCCTGACGTTGCCAGGACTGGACTTCACTTGCACCGCACTGCGTTCGATGCAGCGCAGGTGTCACCAGCAAGTAGACGATGACTTTTCAGAACACACCAAGCGATGTTGACTGCCTTTGCGCCAAGAATCTTTATTGGGGTAATCGTTGAACTTTGAAAAGCGTATATTTTGACCGAGCTTCAGCGTTTAAAGGAATATTTTGGCTCTCGCACCACAACAGTAAATCTGTGATTTCTATATCCACTTTGGCAATGTGAAAACCTTGCTGTCGAAGCTGTTTAACTACTCGCTCAGCTTCTTCCAGCCACTCTGCGTGAGTATCTTCAAGTTTGTCTCTGTCAACTGAAGCATTACGCAATATTTCCCATTGTTCCGGTCTGTACCAAGCGACGCCAACTACTGATGCAGGTTGATTAACTTTAGATTTTGGCATAATCGGTTACCTTATTAAAACTCATATCCACGCGACACCCAATAGTGCCAATCTTCAATTGCTCCTTGGGTGTCAGCATCAACATTCAAGGCTTCGACTTGTGTTAAAGGAACTCCAAAAGTTTGGCCATTCCACTTGATTTCTACGAACATTTCTTGCATACATTCATCTTCGGACAGCATTTGAGTGACATTGACAATTTCACCGGTTTTCAAGGGTGAAGCCTTCCTTGCTTCAATACATTTTGCCTGAAAAGGAAATTGTATTTTGTCATCGAGATAATAGTACCATCCAAGAGCTTGTTCTTCTGCTCCATTAGCATCTACGATGGCTTCCATGCTAATGCGATATTCACGCACTTCATCTTTTTCTATTTTGCTCATGCTGAGATAGATCTATCAAACATTTCAACTTATTTTATACGATTGCGCGACCTGGCCGGCAAGATGCGGCCGTTTTTGCCAGACGGTTTTGAATTTGAACTTATGCTGACATAGATCGGTGAATACGCGGTTAATTATTACCCTTTAACGTTTTGATAGTGTGCTCGGCCACAGTTACTACACCATTGCTTTTCATAAGGTTTTCGAAAGTCGACGCTTGAACCGTGATTGCTTTTCTGACATGAAAAGCATAAGGTCTGTAAATTTTCAACATCACTATTGCCGCCTCGACTAATTGGTGTGATGTGCGCAACCGTTAGTTTATCTTTGTTGCCACATAAAAGGCATTGATTTCCATCTCGAAGTAGCACTTCTTGGCGTATTTTGTTCGAAATGTAACTTCGTTTTCCACGATCGCTTTTTTGTTGTTTATCAAATGCGCTTACATCCGCAGATGAGATCAATCCAAATTTGAGTGCATGAAACATTACTCCACGAGCCGTGGTTATTGGCGAAAAGCCAGCGCCCTTAATCTGGCTGAAATTGCTGTGCCAATTATTTACGGCGGCAGCAATTTCAGTGGGACTATTATTACCCCACATTTCAAGGAAAATCTTATCAGTTTCTTTGATCCAAGTGTTCATTTCTCAAGAAACCTTTTGCTTCCATTGCCAGCGCACCAACGAGACTGTCGAAAAACCCCTGGTTCGAAAAATGTTCAAAAAAATCTCCCACAACAGGCTGAAAAACTACCAAAATGTTGTGCGGAAGAACAAAAACCAGGCGCTTTTCAGCGTATCTGTCCCACTTTTCAAAAATTATTTTTGAAAAGTTACTTTTTCGACAGTTTCAACGGCAGGCGTTACCGGCGCTGGGGCGGGGACGGCGAAGCCGTCCAGCCAGAAAAATGATAAGGCGTAGAAAAATGCTTGAGATGTGCGCAGAATCCCCAGCGTCCGGTGCACCCTCGCAAGATGGGGGCCATCATTTTTGCAGGAAGAAACCGCCCAGCAGAGCAGCTTGATAGGTTGAATTATACTGCGAGGTAGGCAGGTCTGGAGGC
>JAKLPV010000066.1 GCA_022013685.1 Anaerolineae bacterium | reverse complement strand
CGCATATGCGCGAACATCTTCTGCTTTTAGCTCATGTTGGTGTATCATCTCAGGGGGCATCTTTCCGTAATCGGTTTTGGTTGGCACCTTACCTTTTACCAGAGTTGCCCCTTTTGTCAATCAAATCTGTGATTTACTGAATTTATATTTCACGGGCGCCAGCACGCATCCCGGCACGGGTTTGCCCACTGCCATGGTCGCCGGACGCCTGTCTGCGCAGCGTATCATGGACGATCTTTCGCTAAAAGAGCGATTATAAAAATTTGGCAAGTGGTTTTTTGAAAGAGATTTTACCTTCCAACGGCTGCCTGGCTGCGCGCGCGAAGTTCTGAAAGCTTCTGGCGTAGATTGGCCAGGCTGGTTTCGGCCTTCTCGATGCATTCACGCTCGCTGCGGATGTAGCGGGTGTAAGGGGCGACACCGTCTTTCAGGCGCGTAATGGCGCTCTCACTCTCGTTGCCAACTTCGAGCAGGGCGGTCTGGGCCACGGCGGTTTCGACGCTGGCGGCCAGTTCGCTGGCTTCTTTATTTCGGTAGTAGCTCTCTACAATCGTTTGGACGGTTTTGCCAACCGTATCGACCAGTTCGCGCCGGCGAGCCTCGCGCGGCCCGTAGTTTTCGCCAACCATATGCTCCATGTTCTGCGCCCGGCGGCGTTGCAGATAGCTCATGACTTGCTGCCATTCGTGCAAATCTTTTTGCGCCAGCCAGATCGCTGGCGCTGCGCAGGCGGGTTCGTTCATCGGGATCCGGCTGGGAGATGGCACGTTGGGCCAGTTTAGCGGGGACAGGAAAGAGCCGGGGTCGATCGCCGAGGATCTGGGTGGCGTGGTTTAAGATAAAGTCGCGGACTTCCTGAAGGGCCGGCTCATCTTCAAAAATATCCACTTTGTTCAGCACAAAAACCACTTTCTTGCCCCATGTCAAAATGCGTTTGAGGAACTGGCGCTCGCTATTCATGAGCAAAAGCCTCCCCCAAATTCGACGTTCCCAATCGAATCTGGGGGAGGGGAAACCCATTTCTCAGCAGGTTATTAGCTCCTTCCACTAACAAGTGAGATGAGTTTGGAAATCTTACATTGGCGATGCTGGCTTTCGGATTGTCTCGTATTGGGATTAATATTTTGTTGCCTGCTGAAAGGATTTGAAGGACAAATCGAATTCAAATTCTTGCAAACATGGGTGTTGTCAGGCTTTTGGTTTGCCAAACAAGAAAAAGCTCGTCGAAAAAAGTTTTGCGCCAGCAAATAGCCCTTTGCCCCATTTTCAGAAAATTGATGGGTTATTTTCTGAAAATGGGGGTTGACATTTATGCAAGGTCGTGTAATAATTTCGGTAACGATACCGGTAAGGATACCGGAGAAGTTAGCAAAATTATTATTTTGCAAGACTTTTCACAGGATTTGACATGCGCAAGAAAAGCCGGGCAGTGACAATTCAGGATGTTGCAAAGGCTGCAGGCGTGTCTGTGTCGACTGTCTCGCGGGTCTTGAATGGCAAGGTGGACGTTGCCAGCGAAACGCAGACCCACATCCTGTCTATTATCGATGACCTGGGGTACACCAGCAATCTGGCCGCGCGCAGTATGCGCAGCTTTAAGACCAATCTTATCGGGCTGATTATGCCCGATATTGCTTTTCCATACGCCATTGAAGTAATGAAAGGCGTCAACCGCGCCATTGCCGAATCTGAATATGATTTACTGGTCTACACTACGGGGGATGCGCGCAAGCACGGTACGGCCCAGCACGAACAAAAATATGTTTCCCTGCTAAACAACTCAATAACTGACGGTGTCATCGTCGTCGCTTCAGCTGCAACTGAGTTTCACTCGCCCGGGCCGATAGTGTCTGTCGATCCTTCGGTGGTTAATCCTAATTACCCGGCGGTGCATGCCACCAACTACCAGGGCGCGATGGATGTGATGAAATATTTGTTTAGCCTGGGACACAAGCGGATAGGTTTTATCGGCGGACGTTCGGAACTGGAAAGCGCCGCACGGCGTTTGCAGGCTTACCGCGACGCCCTGACCGAGGCCGGGATGAGCGTTGATGAGGCCCTGATTGCCTCCGGAGATTTTACCGCCGAAACAGCTGTGTACTGTACCCGCCAGTTGTTGTCCCTCGATTCGCCGCCGACGGCGATTTTTGCATCCAATGACCAGAATGCCCTCGGCGTTTTCGAAGCGGCGCGCGAAATGGGGTTGTCCATCCCCGATGACCTTTCGCTGGTTGGCTTCGATAATATCCCTGAAGCGGCTTACCACAACCTGACCACCGTCGACCAGTTTATCGGCGAGATGGGCTACATTGCCACAAATATGCTGATAGCCCTGATTGACGGCCAGGTACTCCCTGAGAAGACTCGCCGGATGCCAACCCAGTTGGTTCTGCGCGGTTCTTGCAAGCTCGTTCAAGAAATGGAACATTTGACAAAGTAGAAATTCTCTCTATTTTTTTTACGTTTTCCGGTAACGTTACCGGAAAACGTAACCCGAAAGGAGGTGAGCTGTATCGGAAGATTTGAAAAAAATGCAGGTCTTCCCGCCCGGATAGACGAAGGAAAACCTGCACAGGTGTTCGGAGATTTACTCCAAACTTCATTAGTATAACTGATTCTCGAATCTCAGAAGGAGAAGAAAATGTCCCGCAAGATTTATGCTCTTTTGAGCCTTTTGCTTGTTGCAACTTTCGTACTGGCTGCCTGTGGCGCGCCTGCTACTGAAGCTCCCGCCGCCCCCGCCGCCGAACAACCGGCTGCCGAAGCTCCTGTCGCTGAAGCACCGGCTGTTGAAGAACCGGCTGCTGAAAAGGTCGTCATTACCTGGTGGCACATCTCCACCGCTGAAGACCACAAGGCCGTCTGGCAGAAGTTGGCTGATGAATACGTGGCTGCCAACCCGAACGTCACCATCGAAATCACCGTTTTGGAAAACGAAGCCTTCAAGACCAAGCTGACCACCGTTATGCAGTCCGGCGAACCGCCTGACATCTTCCAGAGCTGGGGTGGCGGCACGATGAATGAATACGCCAATGCCGGTCTGCTCAAGGACATCACCGCTGAACTCGATGCTGATGGCGGCGCATGGCGCAACACCTTTGGCGCTGGCGCTCTGGGCGTCTATAGCTACGACGGCAAAGCCTACGGCGCGCCGTGGGATATGGGTATGGTCGGTTTCTGGTACAACAAGGCTTTGTTTGCCGAGGCCGGTATCGACGCTCCTCCCACCACATGGGCTGAATTGCTCGAAGATGTCAAGGCCCTCAAAGCCGCTGGCATTACCCCGATTGCCCTGGGCGAAGGCGACAAATGGCCCGGCGCTTTCTGGTGGGAATACCTGGCTGTGCGCATTGGCGGCAAGCCTGCCTTTGACGCCGCCAGCAATCGCTCCGGCGCTTTCACCGATCCCGCCTTTGTTCAAGCGGGCGAAAAACTCCTTGAGCTGATGGCCCTCGAACCCTTCCAGGCTGGCTATCTGGGCGCCACCTATGGCGATCAGGCGACTGCTGTTGGTAACCGCAAGGCTGCCATGGAATTGATGGGCCAGTGGGCTCCTGCCGTCCAGAAAGACAATAGCGAAGACAAGCTGGGCCTTGGCGAAGATCTTGGCTTTTTCCCCTTCCCCATGGTTGAAGGCGGCGCTGGTGGTCAGTTTGACGCCCTCGGCGGCGGCAACGGTTTCGCTGTCGGCAAGAACGCTTCCCCCGAAGCGGTTGATTTCCTCAAGTACCTGACCCGCGCTGAATCGCAGGTTGCCCTGGCTGAAATCGGCGTGGCGATCCCTGTGGTTGCTGGCGGCGAAGCTGGCCTGAGCGACCCGCTGTTGATCACCCTGCAGCAGTCCCTGGCCAAAGCTGAATACTTCCAGCTCTACTATGATCAGTATCTGCCCCCCGCCATGGGTTCGGTTGTGAATGACAGCGTCCAGGGAATTTTCGCTGAAACGCTGACCCCCGAGCAGGCCGCCCAGGTGGTTGAAGATTCGGCGATGCAGGAACTGAAGTAAGCAAGTCCTCTCTGCTTGTGCGGGGATCGGACCTAAAAAACCTGATCCCCGCACTATTTTACGGCTTTCCCCGGAGATTATTATGCAATCACTCCCCGCCATACCGAATATTTTCAAACAAAAACCAGGAGCCGGTGGTCCGCGCAAATTTCAGGATAACCTGATGATTTTCCTGTTCTTGCTGCCGGCCATTGTTCTTTTCCTGCTCTTTGTTGTTTATCCCATTTTCCAGTCCGTTTATTACAGCTTATTTAACTGGAAGGGTTTCGGCCCGGCGGTTGATTTTGTTGGCCTGGATAACTTCAAGAATATCCTGAACGATCGGGTTTTCATGATAGCCCTGCGCAATGGTTTCCTGATTATTGCGCTTTCTCTTTTTGTTCAATTGCCATTATCGCTCATGCTGGCTGTGATGGTGGGACGTAATTTGCCCGGGCGGGTTTTCTTTCGAACCATATTCTTCCTGCCTTACGTTCTGTCAGAAGTGATTGCAGCCCTTATGTGGCTTTTCATCCTCAATCCTGACCCGGACCGCGGCTTTATCAATGCGGTTATCGTCTTCTTCGGTGGCCAGTCGCAAGCCTGGTTGGGCAATACCAGCCTCGTCCTGATTGCCATTTTTGCAGCCCTGACCTGGAAATATTTTGGCTACCACATGCTATTGTTTATGACAGGTGTACAAAATATCCCCGGCGAAATTGAAGAAGCCGCGCGTGTTGATGGCGCAAATTCTCTCCAGAATTTTTTCTTTATCACCCTGCCTTTGTTGAGCAGCACCATTCGCACCTCGGTCTATATCTCTGTGCTCGGTTCTATTCAACAATTCATCCTGGTCTGGATCATGACCAAAGGCGGGCCGGTCAATGCCAGTGAGACCATGGCGACCTACATGTATCGTTTTGGGTTTGTCCGCTTCCAACTGGGCTACGGCTCTGCGGTTGCAATTTACATGTTCGTGATTTGCCTGATCTTCTCCCTGGTTTACCTGCATCTTACTCGCAAGCCCGACCATCTCTCCGGCCTGTAAAGGATACTTTTAGTTATGAAAAAAACTACATCCCGCCGCTCTTGGAATGCGAGAAAATTTTCCCAAAGATTTTTTCAGTACGCTGTGCTGGTTGCTGTTGTTGTGGTTGTCTTTGTTCCGATTGTTATCCTGGTTTTCGGCGCACTGAAAACACGCGGCGAACTGATGTCAAGCCCATACACCCTGCCCGCCCCTCCGCGTTGGGAAAACATCATCTCAGTTTTGACAACGCCAACCTATTCCTTCTGGCCCATGCTGCGCAACAGTTTAATGGTTATGATTGCAACCACATCAGGCGTGTTGGTGCTTTGCAGCCTGGCTGCCTTCGTCTTTGCACGTATGGAATTTCGTCTTAAGGGAATAACCTTCCAATTGTTCACTCTGGGCCTGATGTTTCCGATCAACATTGCCATCTTGCCGGTTTATTTTGTCCTGCGCCAGATGAACCTGATTGACAGTCTGTGGGGTGTCATCGTTGTACAGACTGCTTTCCAGCTTTCAGGAAATATCCTGATTCTGCGCGGATTCTTTGCGGCCATTCCGACCGAGTTGCAAGATGCTGCTTACATAGACGGCTGTAATGCCTTCGATTTCTTCTGGCGCATTCTGCTTCCGCTCGCCAAACCTGCCCTGGCCGCTGTTGCTGCCCTGACCATGATCATGAGTTGGAACGACCTGCTCGTGCCCTTGGTGGTGATTAACAGCGACAAGCTTTGGCCGTTGCCGCTCGGCGTAATGCAATTTCAAGGACAGTATGGGCAAGACCTGGCTCTGGTCTCGGCATTTGTCCTCCTCTCTGCCTTGCCCACCATCATCTTCTACTTGTTTGCCGAACGCCAGATTGTCTCCGGCTTGACTGCCGGGGCAGTTAAGGGATAGATTGCCTTGAAAGAACCTTTGCGCAACCCAATCCTTTCCGGCTGTTATCCTGACCCTTCGATTTGCCGGGTGGGCGATGACTTTTACCTGGTGACTTCGACCTTTGAGTATTTCCCCGGTTTGCCCATCTTCCACAGCCGCGACCTGTTTCATTGGCGCCAAATCGGACATGCTCTTACTCGCGAATCGCAACTTCCGCTGCAAGGCGTCCATTCCTCCGGTGGCCTGTACGCGCCGACCATTCGATACCAGGAGGGCACGTTTTACATTATCAATACCCTGGTTGGCGGCAAAGCGCAAACGGGCAACTTCATCGTTGCTGCCAGCAACCCGGCCGGCCCCTGGTCTGAACCCTATTGGTTGGATGGGGCCGACGGCATCGACCCCTCGCTCTTTTTCGATGCCGATGGCCGCGTCTGGTACGTGGGCAGCCGCATGGCCCTCGATTCACAATTTGAAGGCCATACTGAAGTCTGGCTGCAAGAATTGGACTTGCAAGCCATGCATCTCATCGGTGAGCCGGTTGTTTTGTGGGATGGCGCGCTCAAAGGAGCGCGCTGGGCTGAAGCGCCACATATTTACAGGGTGGGCGAGTACTATTACCTGCTCATAGCCGAGGGCGGAACCGCGCAGCATCACGCCGTCACGGTTGCGCGCAGTAAAAATGTCAGCGGCCCTTACGAAGCCAACCCTGGCAACCCCATCCTCACTCACCGCCATCTTGGCCTCGACTATCCGATTGTCGGCACCGGCCATGCTGATTTGGTCGATACTCCCTCTGGTGAGTGGTGGGCGCTCTTATTGGGTATGCGTCCGTATGGCGGTTATTACTATAATTTGGGCCGCGAAACCTTCCTGGTTCCGGTTTGTTGGGAGGAAGGCTGGCCTGTCTTCAGCCCCGGTATGGGACGGGTTGAGTTCGAGTATCCCGCCCCCAACCTGACGCAGCAAGCCTGGCCGCAGCTCCCAGTCCGCGACGATTTCGATGCCGATTCCCTGGCATTCCATTGGAATGCCTTGCGCGCCTCGCCAGAACGATTCTCCAGCCTTTCAGAACGTCCCGGCTTTCTGCGCCTGCGCTTGCAGCCCGAGCGCCTGGCTGAAAATGCCAGCCCAAGTTTCATTGGCCGCAGACAGCAGCATATCTATTTTTATGCCCAGGCGGAATTTGAATTCATCCCCGGCTCGCAGCATGAATGCGCCGGATTGGCCCTGACGCAAAGTCCCGATTTCCACTACCTGATGGTTGTTACCTTGCAGGATGAGCTGGTTTTGCAGTTGATTAAGCGCACTGGCGGAACCGAAGAGATTCTGTCCTGCTGTCCAATTTCAGGTCCAAGGATCACCCTGAAGGTGGAGGCCCGCGAACAGTCCTACAGTTTCTACTATGCTGACCAAGCGGGCAACTGGCAGGCACTCCTTGAAGGCGTCGATGGACGTATCTTGAGTACACCAGTTGCCGGCGGATTCCTGGGTGCGTATCTGGGTATGTATGCCAGCAGCAATGGACATCCGAGCAGCAACCAGGCCGATTTTGATTGGTTTGAGTATGCAGAACTACCCAATCCTAAGTAGAGCGTCCTTCTTAACCCTTCGACAGGGAACGCCCTTCGACTCTGCTGCGCCAACCCCGTGCGACCCCACTCATAACATATATAAAAAAATAAGGCTGTTTTTATGCAAAACCTACTTAAGCGTGTATTTTTCCATCTCATCTTATTGGCCTTGCTGACGGGCTGCGCAGGCCCATCTCCCGTTTTACCGGAGCCGACCGAAATGCCGACACAAACCCCTACCAAAACACCGAGAGTTGG